>DEPV01000052.1 GCA_002358955.1 Erysipelothrix sp. UBA3383
GGTGCTCGTGTTGTTAAAGTCTTCAACTATGAAGATAAAGCCATTGAAGCATTTGACAAGATTAATGAAGAACTATTTGATGCATCTTTCAAAGCTAATAAATTTGCAAATATCCTGATGCCAGTTGTTGGTAACTTAGGAAACATTTCATTTGTGCTTGTTGCAATGTTGGGGGGATTGCTTACGGTTAAAGGATGGGGTGGTCTAACCATTGGAGCACTGGCATCATTCTTAACTTTAAACCGTTCATTCAACGGACCCCTATCTCAAGTATCACAACAACTGAACTCAGTAATTATGGCGATGGCCGGAGCAGAGCGTATCTTTGGACTTCTGGATGAACCAGTAGAGATTGATGAAGGACGTGTTACTCTGGTTAATGCTCAGTATGAGAATGGTGAATTGGTTCAAACTGAAGCTCAAACCGATATTTGGGCATGGTTGCATCCACGTGATCATGCAGAGTCTGAATTGGTATTGTTGCAAGGGGATGTTCGTTTCCAAGATGTGAACTTCTCTTATGTACCGGGTAAACGCGTCTTAAATGATATTAATCTGTTTGCAAAACCAGGGCAAAAGATTGCCTTTGTTGGTGCAACTGGTGCTGGTAAAACAACCATCACCAACCTTATCAACCGATTCTATGATATTGAATCTGGTTCGATTACCTATGATGGCATTGATATTAAGCTCATCAAGAAAGATGACTTGCGTCGTTCTTTAGGAATTGTACTTCAAGATACAAACTTATTTACAGGTACTATTAAAGACAATATTAAATATGCATCTCCATTTGCTACGGATGATGAAGTGGTTGCTGCAGCTAAATTAGCCAATGCTCACCACTTCATTGAACACCTGGAGCATGGCTATGATACGATTCTGACACACAGTGGTGCTTCCTTATCACAAGGACAGCGTCAATTACTATCCATTGCACGTGCTGCACTGGCAAACTCACCCGTACTAATCCTAGATGAGGCTACCTCATCCATTGACTCTCAAACAGAGAAACATGTACAGGCAGGAATGGACCAATTGATGGAAGGGCGAACTACCTTTGTAATTGCCCACCGTTTAAGTACCATTAAGAACTCAGATGTGATTATGGTATTGGATCATGGTCGTATTATTGAACGTGGTAACCACGATTCCTTACTTGAAGAAAAAGGAATTTACTACCAACTGTATACCGGTGCTTTAGAAAACGCCGAATAATGATGAAACTTCAGATCACATAAGGTCTGAAGTTTTTTAAACGAATTGACTTCAATGCAGTGTATTTAATCTTAGAAAAGACCAAATACTCCTCATTAGGATGAAAAGAGCGTCTTGAGATGCTTTTTTATCGTTCTTGATGCACTGAAAGTGAAAATAATCATGTTATAATATATAGGATATTTTGAAAGAGGTTTTATTTATGAAAAAAGTAAGAGTTAGATATGCACCAAGTCCGACAGGATTTTTACATATTGGAAATGCGCGAACAGCATTGTTTGACTATCTGATCGCTAAGCACTATGGCGGAGACTTCATTCTACGTATTGAAGATACTGACATTGAGCGTAATGTTGAAGGTGGAGAAGAATCACAAATCAAGTATATGGAGTGGCTGGGAATTACTGCAGATGAATCACCTGCAAACCCAAATCCAAAGTATGCACCTTATCGTCAAATGGAGCGTCTTGATATTTATGTAAAATACACTCAAGAACTGCTCGATCGTAAGCTAGCATATAAGTGCTACTGTACTTCAGAAGAATTAGAAGAAGACTACCAAGCACAAAAAGCAGCAGGTCATGCATCAACACGTTATTCACAAAAATGTTTACACTTATCCGATGAAGAAAAAGCAGAAAACGAAAAGAATG
Source organism: Erysipelothrix sp. UBA3383 (assembly GCA_002358955.1). GTDB lineage: Bacteria > Bacillota_I > Bacilli_A > Erysipelotrichales > Erysipelotrichaceae > Erysipelothrix. The sequence continues at coordinate 1,872 of DEPV01000052.1, forward strand.
GCAAACCATTCTCTGTAAGACTGCAAGTCCCTACAGAGGGTGTTTACACATTTGATGATATGGTTCGTGGAGAAATTACATTCGAAGGGAAAGACATTGGTGACTGGGTCATTCAAAAGACAAATGGCATTCCAACTTATAATTATGCTGTTGTCATTGATGATCACCTAATGGACATTACTCATGTTTTCCGTGGGGAAGAACACATCTCAAACACACCTCGTCAAATGATGGTTTTTGAAATGTTGGGATGGGATATTCCACGTTATGGTCATATGACACTGATTGTTAATGAAGAGGGTAAAAAGTTATCCAAACGTGATAACTCAGTGATGCAGTACATCTCACAATATGAGGAGTCTGGTTACCTACCGCATGCTATGTTTAACTTCATGTCACTTTTAGGTTGGTCATATCCAGGTGAAAAAGAAATCTTTACAAAAGAAGAAATTATTGAAGCATTCGACGAAACTCGTTTATCAAAATCACCTTCTATGTTTGATGTTCAGAAATTAACATGGATGAACCACCAATACATGAAGGAAATGGAAGATGCTGCTTGGTTAGACTTTGTTAAACCATTTGCGGCAAAAGCACATGATCTTGATGCACATGATTCAGAGTGGGTTGATATGTGTCTATTACTGTATAAAGACCAATGTGAATACGGGGCTCAAATTGGAGACCTTATTAGCATGTTCTTTACACAACCAGTATTAACAGAAGCAGTTCAGGAAGTTCTGGACTGGGAAACAACACCAGCTGTTGCAAAAGCATTCTTAGATCACTTACCAAGTGAGTGGACTGTAGATAACTTAAGAGCAGCATTCAATGAAGCTAAAACAGTTTCTGGCGTTAAAGGAAAAGCTTTATTCATGGGACTTCGTGTTGCAGGTACCCACCATACAGCAGGGCCTGATTTAATGTCAGCACTTTACCTGATGGGTGAAGAAGCGGTTAAACAACGCTTAGAAAACTATGTTAAGCTATAAAAGAACACAAGAAGAGAAGGTCATGCGTGATCCGGTTCACGGCTACATCCATGTCCATTATCAAGTCATTTGGGACTTAATTAACGCTAAAGAGTTCCAAAGACTGCGTCGTATTCATCAGTTGGGTGGTACCTATCAGGTTTATCATACCGCTGAGCACTCACGCTTCTCACATTCTTTAGGGGTTTATGAAGTGGTTCGATTGATGATTGAGACCATTGAAAACCTCAAGGATGTTTTAAGTGAGTTTGAACAGGTGGCACTGCTGTGTGCTGGTTTATTGCATGATTTAGGACACGGTCCGTACTCTCATGCATTTGAATCGGTTACCCAGGTCAATCATGAGGCCATCACATCACGTATCATTTTAGAAGATACTACGGATGTTAATCGAATCCTTAAAGCCCATGATGACCGTTTACCAGAGTTTGTGGATAGCATCATCAACCATACAGCAGAGCGTAAATTACTCACGCAGATCATTTCATCCCAATTGGATGCTGATCGTATGGATTATCTACTGCGTGATTCCTACTTTACAGGGGTATCATACGGAGAGTTTGATTTATTTCGCATCTTAAGAACTTTAAAACTGGTGAATGATCGTTTGGTGATTAAGGAAAGTGGTATCCATGCTGTGGAGGACTACATCATGGCGCGTTACCAGATGTACTGGCAGGTTTACCTGCATCCAACCTCACGCAGTTTTGAAGGGATTCTACAAGCTTTATTCAAACGCATGCGCGAGTGTTATGAAGTGGATTCATCACTCCTTGATGATGTCGCATTCTTTAAACCCTTTTTAAAGGGAGAGGCGATTAGTCTACAGGCTCATTATGAATTGGATGAGGCAGCATGTAACTATGGGTTTATGAGTCTCACTCGATCACAAGATCCAATTCTAAAAGATTTATCATCACGCTTGTTAAATCGTCATTTATTCCAGTATGTGGATTATATTGATGACAAGATGATGAATGATCTTATTGATGAGGTTGCACAAGCGGGATTTGATCCGCAATACTATTGTCTTAAAGACTTTATGTTCCAAGTACTCTATACTCCCTATGAAGAATCCAATGGCATTGGTATGGAAGTATTAAGTCCTGATGGAACACTGAAAGAATTATCCAAAGCCAGCAGTATTGTACGTGGCTTTGTAGAAGGAAATCATAAAGAAGATCGTAAGATTTTCTTTCCTAGAGAGGTGCATTATGAACAGTAAAACATATACAGCATTAAGAGAACGTTTTTTAGGTAAGCTCCAAGAGAATACCGTTAACTTTATATTCAGTGGTGTTCCCATTCGTAAAAGTGCAGACTCCACTTATGGATTTGAGAGTAACCGTAACTTTACTTACCTAACTGGTATTGAAGAGGAAGCAGCACTATTAGTAGTGGATAAACGCGATGACTCAGTGGTCCTGTTTATTCGTGATATTGATCCTTTTAAAGAGAAGTGGATGGGGTATTTCATTCAACCTGAAGTAGCACGTGTTATTTCTGGCATTGATGATGTTCGATTCATGAGTGAATTTGATGCCTACATTAAGGAAGTTGTTGAAAGTGATGTTGTGATTGGATTGGACTTTGATCATGATGTGATTTCAGAAGAGTTTTTAGCAGGGCCTTATGCAATGCTTGAAGAACTTGAGGAAGATCGAGTTGTTGATATCTTTCCTACATTGATGGCATGTCGTATGATTAAGCATCCTGATGAAGTGGATGCAATTAAGCATGCTTTAAAGGTTACCAATGATGCCATCTTAGGAGCATTAGAAGAAATGCATCCGGGTAAAAATGAAAATGATCTAGCGGCACGCTTTCAATATGAAGGTATGAAGCAAGCGGGTGACTTGATGTTTGATACTATTATGGCATCAGGAGCCAATGCAGTGGTTCTACACTACATTTCAAACAACGCACCCCTAGTAGATGGAGAATTAATTCTATTTGACCTGGGGATTCGTGTGAACCGTTATGGTGGGGATATTTCAAGAACATTCCCAATTAATGGTACCTTCACAGAGCAGCAAGCAATGGTTTATCAAGCGGTACTGGATTGTTTCCATGCGATCAATACAGCGGCTCGACCAGGTGTTTCTCTGCTTGATCTGAATGAATTAGCAAAAGAACACCTTGCACAATCTTTAAAAACTATGGGACTGATTGAGCGATCAGAGGATGTGGATCAGTATTACTACCACAGTATTGGTCACTCATTGGGTCTTGATACCCATGATGTATGGATTGGACGTGACCACTTATTAGAAGCGGGTCATGTTATTACCAATGAGCCAGGACTTTACATTAAAGAGTGGGGTATTGGAATCCGTATTGAAACCGATCTCTTGATTACTGAAGATGGTAATGAAGATCTCGCACCGTTTATCATTCGTGAGATTGATGAGATTGAAGCATTTCTTAAAAATCGTTAAAAATAATACACAGTCTTCTTAAAATTAAGAAGACTTTTTAATACACAAAAGTGATATACAACATAATATTTAGAAAGCAAATGAGTGAAATAAAGGCTTTTACTTGACTTTTGCTTTCAAATACATATAATTCAAGAGTAAATACTTAGGAGGAATGCTTATCTTAGGAACAATTAAAGTAACCCAGAAGTCACAAGATGGCTCAATTAAGACTGTGGATAAACACGGTGAACGTTTGGAAATGGGGAATGCATTGCGTTATTCTTATATGGAAGAATCCGGTGCTCATGTACTATTAGATATTAGTGACTCTGTAGTGTCTTTACGAAGAAGAGATCAAGGCTTGACTCTGGCCGTATTTGATAAAAATAATACAACAGAGATGAGTGTCCATTCAGAACATGGTGTGGTTAAGTTTAATATTAAGGTTCTCCGACTTGATATGAGTGATCACCAAGTGTTAATACAGTATGATTTATATCACCTTAATGAGGTTGTAGGTCAGCATGTATTCAATATGGACTGGAAGGTAGGATAATGATATGTCATCAAAATCATTAACAGATGTAGCTTACGATAAACTACACAAAAGAAAAAGAGAAGTATTCTTTCCAAACTTATGGAAAGAAGTAGCAGAAGATGCTGGTATGGATGAGGGTATGGCTAAAAAACGTATGGCTTCATTCTATAACGCATTGATGATGGATTCACGATTCATCTCTCTTGAAGGCAATAAATGGGATTTACGTCAAAGACAATCACTTGAAAGTCTAATGATTGATCCTGATTTAATTGACGAAAATGATAACGAAGTCGACTATGAAGATTTCGGACCAATTCAAACAACTGAAGAAGACTAACAGCACTGTGGGTTTTAGCGACCCATAGTGTTTTTTTATGATAATAAAAAAATTCTAAACTTAGGATAATATGGGTTGAAGCATCTGTTCTTGTTTGTTAAAATAACAAAGGGCAGATGGCTTCCAAAATTATTTGGGAGCTTTTATTGTGTTTACTTGATAAAAAAAAGGAGGGCTATCATGGCAACAAAATATATATTTGTAACAGGTGGAGTAGTATCTGGAATTGGTAAAGGAATTATTGCTTCATCAATTGGACGACTATTAAAAAATAGAGGGATGAAAGTGTTCATGCAGAAGTTTGATCCTTATATTAACGTCGATCCCGGTACCATGTCACCATATCAACACGGAGAGGTTTTTGTCACTAAAGATGGTGCAGAAACAGACCTTGACTTAGGGCACTATGAGCGCTTTATCGATGTTGAGTTAACGGACAATGCGAATATTACTACGGGTCGTGTATACTCATCCGTCATTAATAAAGAGCGTAACGGAGCGTATAATGGAGCTACCGTACAAGTTATTCCACACATTACTGATGAAATTAAGAACAAGATCTACGATGCAGCACAAGAAAGTGCAGCGGATGTTGTTATTACTGAAATTGGAGGAACTGTAGGGGATATTGAATCACTACCATTCCTAGAGGCAGTACGTCAGGTACATGCAGAAAACAAACAAGAAGATGTTATCTTCATTCATACAACACTGATTCCTAAAGTACCGGCATCAGATGAGTATAAAACTAAACCAACACAACACAGTTTTAAAGAGTTAATGAGCCATGGAATTAAGGCTAACATCATTGTGACACGTTGTGATGAACCATTAACAGATGATATGCGTGAGAAGATTGCACTGTTTTGTGATGTGAATCCACAAGCAATCATTGAATCACGTAATGTTGAGAACTTATATGAGATTCCAATGTCATTCCAAGAACAAAAATTAGACTCATACATCTTACACAAGTTTAATTTACCAGATCATGGTCCTGCAGATATGACTGAATGGGTTGAAATGATTGATCGTGTCAACCATTTAGAACATACTGTTAAGATTGGTCTTGTTGGTAAGTATGTACAACTTCGTGATGCTTACTTATCTGCAAGTGAAGCACTGCTTCATGCAGGGTATGATTTATCAGCACGCATTGATGTTGAATGGATTAACTCAGAAGATGTTACTGTTGATACAATGGACGAGTTATTTAAAGATCTCGATGGTATTGTAGTACCGGGTGGATTTGGAAAACGTGGTGTTGATGGGATGATTCTTGCAGCACAATATGCACGTGAAAATAACTTACCTTACTTTGGTATCAGTTTAGGAATGCAAACAGCACTGATTGAATATGGACGAAATGTCTTAGGTCTAGAAGATGCTGATTCCGTTGAATTTAACAAAGATACAAAATATCCAATTATTGATTTGATGGATTCACAATACAATGCACAACTTGGGGGAACACTGCGTTTAGGAAACTACCCATGTACACTTGAGCAAGGCAGTATTGTTCACAACTTATATAAAGAGTCTGTTGTCTTTGAAAGACACCGTCACCGTTATGAGTTCAACAACAAATTTAGAGATCAATTTACAAAGAGTGATATTGCATTTACAGGATTGAGTCCAGATGGACAATTGGTCGAAGTCATTGAGAATAAATCCCTTGATTTCTTTGTGGGATGTCAATACCATCCAGAATTTAAGTCAAGACCAAACCGATCACATCCATTATTCTATGGATTTATCGATGCGGCTTTGCAATTTTCAAAAAATAGAGTAAAATAGAAGGGTCTATATAGGAGGATGTATATTTATGGCATTAGTATCAGCAAAAGGAATTCTTGATTCAGCGCGTGATGGACATTACGCAGTACCTGCAATCAACATTAACAACTTAGAATGGACAAAAGCAGTTCTATCAACAGCGCAAGCAATGAACTCACCAATTCTAATCGCAGTATCAGAAGGTGCAGCGAAATACATGACAGGATTTAAAACAATCGTTGGAATGGTTAACGGAATGATGGAAGAATTAAACATCACAGTTCCAGTAGCATTACACTTAGACCACGGATCATTCGAAGGGGCTAAAAACGCTATTGCAGCTGGATTCACTTCAGTAATGTATGATGGATCACACTTACCATTCGAAGAAAACTTAGCACAAACTAAAGAAATCGTTGAGCTTGCACATGCAGCTGGCGTTTCAGTTGAAGCAGAAGTTGGATCAATCGGTGGAGAAGAAGACGGTATCGTTGGTACTGGAGAATTAGCAGACATTCAAGAATGTATCAACATTACAGCGACAGGAATTGATTTCTTAGCTGCAGGAATCGGAAACATTCACGGACAATACCCTGAAAACTGGGCTGGTCTATCATTCGAAACTTTAGAAAACATTAAAGCAGCAACAGGAAACATTCCATTAGTATTACACGGTGGAACAGGAATCCCAGTTGAGCAAATCACTAAAGCAATCGACTTAGGTGTTGCAAAAATCAACGTTAACACTGAATTACAATTAAGCTTCGCAGCAGCTACACGTGACTTTATTGTTGCAGGTAAAGATTTAGAAGGTAAAAACTATGACCCTCGTAAACTACTTGCTCCAGGATATGACGCAATGGTTGAAGCAGTTAAAGCAAAAATCGAAATGTTCGGTTCAGCTAACAAAGCATAATTAAAAACTTATAATAAACACTAAGGGCTCATCCTAGCATGAGCTCTTTTTTTTGGAGGTATTGTGTGAATACAATGAGTGAAGTAATATCTTTTTTAACACGTCAAGGACGTGCTAAAGTGGATAAAACACCAGTTGAAAAACTTGTGTTAGGATTTTTAGGGGGAGCTTATGTTGGTGTTGGTTATTTAGCTTACATCGTCGTAGCGGCATCACTGCCAGGTATGAGTGGTCATTTGATCGGATCATTCTTGTTCCCAATGGGATTAGCATTAATCTTAATGGTTGGAGCAGAATTGATCACTGGTAATATGACAGTTGTTTCTTTAGCAATGTTGAATAAAGAAGTCAGTGTTAAAGAAATGATCATCAACTGGATGTATGTAACATTTGGTAATATTATTGGTGCAGCAAGTGTTGCACTTGTATTTGGGGTATATGTTGAAGTATTAGCACCTTATACTGAATTTGTGAATACGCTGGCACTTGGTAAAGTAACACCAAGTTTGATGAAAGTATTCATCTCAGGTATGGGAGCCAACTGGATTGTCGGATTGGCAATTTGGTTATTTAATGTTATGCAAGATGGTTTTGCCAAACTTGTTGGAGCATGGTTACCAACTGCAATCTTTGTGCTTTTATCATTTCAGCACAGTGTTGCAAACGTATTTATCTTCAGTGCATCCTATGCATATGGTGGTATTGATCTCAAATCAGCAGTAATTAACTTTATCGTTTCATATTTAGGAAACGTATTGGGTGGATTATTACTGGTGTCTACAATTTACACTGTAGTCAACAATCAGACAAAAACAGCGAAATAATCAAGTTAGGAACACCTTTGGTGTTCTTTTCTTTTGATAATGACTGAATCCGAAGAAATCATTAATTTTCAGATTCTATAATCTTTAGATTTATTCATTTATGGTATCTTGTGTATGTGACTGTAACTTCATAATTTTTAAGGTATAATAGTATAGCGAAGTTAGGAGTTGTTATCAATGAGTGAAGTTATTAAAATTAAAGGCAATCAAAATTTAAAAGGTAGTGTTCGTATTGGGGGCGCTAAAAATGCCACCGTAGCTTTAATCCCAGCTGCGATTTTAGCTGAAGATAGTGAGGTTAATTTATTTGAAGTTCCTAATATTTCAGATGTAGCATCATTGAGTGAGATTCTTGAAGCTTTAGGTATTCAAGTAACATCTCCAACATTTGATCATTTCCAAATTAACACGGTTGGAATGAAAAACATTGATTTGGATATCGATGCAGTATCAAACTTAAGAGCTTCTTATTACTTTATGGGAGCGTTATTAGGAAAGTATAAATATGTCAAAATGCAAATGCCAGGGGGCTGCTATTTAGGACCTCGTCCTTTTGATCTTCACCTAAAAGGGTTTGAAGCATTGGGAGCGACATGGGAGTACAAACAAGGTTTCTATGAAATCAAAGCAGAGAAGTTAGTCGGTTCAAAAATATTCTTGGATTTCCAGTCGGTTGGAGCTACCATCAACATCATGTTAGCGGCTGTTCTTGCTGAGGGAAAAACTGAGATTGAAAACGCTGCGAAAGAACCAGAAATTATCGACGTTGCAACATTCTTAAATAAGATGGGGGCAAACATACGTGGTGCTGGTACCAACGTGATTACAATTGACGGTGTTGAATCCTTGAAGGGAACAACTCATGAAATCATTCCTGATCGAATTGAAGCAGGAACGTATATGATTTTAGCTGCAGCTGCAGCAAATGATATGACAATTGAAAATATCATTCCATTACACCTTGAAGCATTAAGTGCTAAGCTTATTGAGATGGGTGTAAATATTGAAGTTGGTGCAGATTTTGCACGTATTAAAAAAGGTGCAGATCTTAAAGCAATTGATATTACAACGCAACCTTACCCAGGATTTGCGACTGATTTACAACAACCACTGACCGCTTTGTTAACACAGGCAACAGGGACAAGTGTTGTTAAAGATACAATTTATCCAGAACGTTTCAAACATACGGGTGAATTAAATCGTATGGGTGCAGATATTACATTGCAACCAGGATCAGGTTATATTGAAGGACCATCTCAATTATATGGTTCTAAAGTTGAAGCAACCGATTTAAGATGCGGTGCATGTCTTGTCATTGCAGGACTGCTTGCTGAAGGGGTTACTGAGATTTCTGAGATTTACCACATTGATCGTGGTTATGATGATCTAGTTGGAAAACTAACAGGTCTTGGTGCAACAATCTGGCGCGAAGAAAAATAATAATATTTAAAGTAGTAATGTTTTCCTAAGGGTACGCATTGCTACTTTTTTTGTAACTTGAAGTGATATTCCTGTAAGATAGTAATAAATGTCTACTTAATACTTCTACATGGCTATAATAAATATAAAAGGAGCACCCATGAAAATACAAATCAGTAATAAACTAGATAAAGATTTTGTTGAAACTCATATTCAAGATGCTGAAATTGTTGACTATGGTGATTATTTATTAGTTCCAAATGCGACAAAAATTATCGTTGAAGATGCTTTTGAGAAACGGGTTGTAGATGTCCTTGATGTTTATTTTGTATTTATTGAACAAGGTAAAACTTTAGTAAAAACAAAAACTAAAACATACCGTTCAATCAAAACCTTAAGTGAATTAGAAAGTGATATCTTATTTCGCATCAATAAATCAACTTTAATTAATCTTGATTGTGTAGAAGATATTAAGGTTAAGTTAAATATGAAGTATGCACTGAAGATAGGGGAGCTGTGGTTTGATGTTAACCGTACCTATTACAATGCATTCAAGGAAAGGTTGGGCTTATAGATGAATCATAATTTTAAAGGAACGATTATTGGAATGCTTTGTCTTATTGCATTAATGTACATCAGTTATTATGTGTATCGTAAGATGTTAGGAAGACAAGCGCTGAATCAACTCAAAGGCAAACAAAGCTCGAATGTATGGACAACTAGTACTTTTTTCATAGTCCAAATTATAATTTTAGTCAGTATTAGTGTTCTTATTGTATTTATGGATTTAAGTCTATCAGCAAGAGCCTATGTATCTACATGTCAAAGTAATGATATTGAAGAGGGAGTTTGTTTAAATAATTTTGGCAGGGAAATTTATCGAGATGAGAGACTTATCATCCCCGATATCAAAAAATTAAATCCAGATTTCAGTTTTAATACGATGCTTAATGTATATGAACAAAATGACCTATCACTTGAAGAAAAGAGATTCTATAATGCTCGATACTTTCACAATCGATACATCGATACATGGCAGGACATGGTTATCCTTGAAAATGGATTAGAAGTAACGATTATCGATAACAACTTAGAAGCTAATCGTGGCGTATATCTAGATAGTACTTCAAGTCTAACTGTCTCATTTAAGAATCGAAGTAATCGTAGTATCAATATAGATCATGAATCAGTTGTTGGAGTATATTTAAAAGATCAGTATATACCCTACATATTAAAAGATAATGATACACAAGTCTTAAATCCTTCTGAGATGATTCAAGTTACTTATCATTATCCTGTAAATGTTTTGGATTACTCTTACTATTCCATACGAATACACAGCAAAAATTATACATTTCGAGAGGGGAGATAAACCATGAAAGTAAAACTTAGATTAGCCATCAGTTGTTTCATCATTACAATTAGTCTTTTCCTTCTTTATCTTAGTCAATTTTCTTTAGGGATGGATCTAATGGATTATGGCTGGGCTTATAGTTATTATCATTTTCAAACAATGTGGAAGCATGGCTTCTTAATTTTACTTATTACTTTAGGTTTAATACTTATGGTAAGTACTCGAGATTATTACAAAGGGACACAAAGAAAGATATTTACTACTGCTCTATTTACGATATCATTAGTCCAATTGATTGAGCTTTCGAATATGTTTTTCTCACTAAACTTGTTAATGCAAAATGGTTATTCTATATATCAATCATTGAGTCAAAGTCCTTACGTTTTTATGATTACTCCATTACTGATGGTTATATATTTAATCGCAATTGTACTTTTAATGTTCAATATCGGTAAGCAATCATAATTTATATTGAGAATCATTCTCATGGATTGTTATCGGAATAAGTCATTAATTTCTAATAAAGCTTAAGAATCAAGGCTGTATTTGTCTAAAAATTGACAATATGGGCAATTTGACGGAAAATGAAACAAAGTGCAATAACCTTGTGAAATTTATAGCGTATTTAACTTGCATAATGCAATAATCAAGGAAAGCGGATAATCTGCGTATTTTTTAAGATAATCTTTGATTTTCTCGGTTGCCATGCATGTTCTGTAAAAATACAGATGTTAAAATATAAGTGTACAGGGAGGATTTACTATGACAACAAAATGGGAAGGATTTAAAACTGGAATCTGGACAGAAGAAATTAACGTTCGTG
>DEPV01000054.1 GCA_002358955.1 Erysipelothrix sp. UBA3383
GTACTGAATGGATACATTGAGGAATCGATGGAAGGACAAATGGTCTTACAACTATTCAACCATGAAGAAAAAGCACAAGAGAAGTTTGATGATCTTAACAAGATTTATCGTAAAAACTCTCAATGGGCACAAATCACATCCATCATGATTTATCCATTGATGCAAAACCTCAACACAATATCCTATGCAATCATTGGGGTTGTAGGTGGCTATATGTCGATCTTTAAAGGGCTATCCATTGGATCTCTAAGTGCTTATGTGAACATGACACGTACTCAAGGAAAACCCATCAATGAGATATCACAACAATTTACTACTTTACAATCTGCACTGGCTTCTGCAGAACGTATCTTTGAACTACTGGACTGGGCTGAAGAGTCCATTGAAGCGGATGATTTAATTCTAGAAGATGTGGAAGGGTCAGTACGCTTTGAGAATGTTGATTTCTCATATGTACCTGGAGTTCCTATTCTTAAAGATGTATCATTCTGGGCTAAACCGGGACAAAAGATTGCATTTGTTGGATCTACGGGTGCTGGTAAAACAACCATTACCAACTTAATTACTCGATTCTATGATATCAATGGGGGTAAAATTCTTATTGATGGTCAAGATATTAAACATGTTAACCGTTTAAGCCTTCGTAAACACATCTCAATGGTACTTCAAGATACCCACTTATTCTCAGGAACTATTATGGAAAACATCCGTTATGGTAATCTTGATTCAAGTGATGAAGAATGTATTGATGCTGCAAAACTAGCCAATGCACACCACTTTATCAAGCAACTTGAACATGGGTATAATACCGTAATATCAGGTGATGGTGATGAGTTGTCACAAGGTCAAAAGCAATTATTGAACATTGCACGTGCTGCTGTTGCCAATCCAAGTATCTTAATTCTTGATGAAGCAACATCATCCATTGATACACGTACTGAAGCTTTAATTGAAAAAGGAATGGATTCCATTATGGAGGGTCGAACAACCTTTGTTATTGCTCACCGTTTATCAACAGTACGTAATGCCGATGCAATTATTGTCCTTGAGAAAGGTGAAATTATCGAACGTGGTAGTCATGAAGAACTTCTTGAACTGGACGGCCGTTATGCCTCACTTTACACTGGACAAAGTGAATTAGAATAATAAAAACTGAAGGGACGCTACTATGTGTCCTTTCATTGTGTATAATAAGTAAGTATGAAGAGGGAGAATATTATGACAGCAATTATTTTTGATTTGGATGGAACACTACTGGATTCTTTAAAAGACTTAGGATCTGCAATGAATACAACTTTAAAAGAATATGGATATCCAGAACATCCGATGGAATCTTATAAAACATTTGTAGGAAATGGATTGTATAAATTATGCCAAAGAGCACTTGGAAAAAATCAAGAGAACTTTGATGCTGTTTTCGAAAGTTTCTTAAAACAGTATGGAGAACAGGACAGTGTAGCTGAGGTGTATCCTAATGTTCTTGAAACATTAAAAGAACTCAATGCACTCAACATTCCAATTGGTATCCACACCAATAAAATGCAACGATTCACCGATGAGATTGTAGAAACATTCTTTGGTGATATTAAATTTGAAATGGTCGTTGGAGATCGTGAAGATGATCTTAAAAAACCAAACCCACATTATACCCATGAAATCATCAAAAGTTTCCCGGGAAATACTGAATCTGTATACTTTGTTGGAGACAGTGATGTAGACATGTTTACAGCAGTCAATGCAAAGGTTATTCCAGTGGGAGTTTCATGGGGATTTAGAAGTGTTGAACAATTGCAAGGAGCAGGGGCTCAATACGTTATAGACAATATGAAAGACCTTTTAAATGTGATAAAATAAGGGCAATTGGAGGCTTATTATGACTGAAAAGAAAAATCTATTATTTATCACAGGACATAAAAATCCGGATACTGATTCCATCGTATCGGCAATCGCTTATGCACACCTAAAAAATGAAATTGGTGAAGCTGCAGTAGCATGTCGTTTGGGCGATGTGAACGATGAAACAGAATATCTTTTAGATCGTTTTGGTTTTGAACAACCCATCCTTTTAAAAGATGCTAGGGCAACATTGGATGAGATCAGTGTAGATACACCGGTTAAGGTGCATCTTGATTCCTCAATTAAGGATGCAATGTCCATCGTATCATCCAAACGCCAAACTTTAGCGGTTGTGGACGATCGTGATCAGTTATTGGGTGTTGTTACCAGTTCCAACTTAGCAGATATTGCGATGGGTGATACGGCTGAAACCATTGAGCTTTTAAAAAGAACATCACAAGAAGCTATTGCACGTGCAATTGATGGGGAACTTGTTTATAAAACAGTTCGCTTTCACTTTAATGGTAAAACCAGTATTGGAGCATTGAATGAAACTAAACTGGATGCTTATGATCTTCAAGATCGTCTTGTTATTTTAGGAGATGATATTGAAGCACAGGAGCAAGCGATTAAAAAAGGTGCAGCTTGTTTAGTGCTTGTTTGGACGGATGCCATTGCCGATAGTGTTCGTGACTTAGCAATTAAACACCAATGTGCACTGATTACATCAACCCATGGTACGATGAACACTTCCCGTTACTTACTCTTCTCACCATCAGTTAAAGAGGTTATGGCAACGGATTTAGTATCCTTTAACTTTAATGAGTTTGTGGATGATGTGGGTCGTAAGATGTTACACTCACGTTTTAGATCCTATCCTGTAACGGATGATAAAAACCGTATCTACGGATTTATTTCTCGTTATCACATCTTAAACTCTAACTCCAAACAGCTTGTGCTAGTAGACCATAATGAATACTCTCAATCTGTTGAGGGAATTGAAGATGCCGATGTTTATGAGGTTATTGACCACCACCGTATTGGTGGGGTAACAACTGTTAAACCGATTAACTTTAGAAACGAAATTATTGGATCAACAGCATCCATCATTACTAAGATTTTCTTAGAACACGATCTAGAGATTCCTAAAGACATTGCAAGTCTATTACTAGCTGCAATTATCTCGGATACCTTAAACTTAAAATCACCAACAACAACAGACCAAGATGTTCGTCTTGCAAAGATGTTGGAAAAGATATCCGGACTGGATCGATTCAAGTTTGCTCATGAAATGTATGAAGTTACATCAAGCTTCAAGAGCAAATCATATGAAGAAATCATTGACCAAGATATTAAGAAATTTTACATCTCTGAGAAAGAAATCATGGTATCTCAAGTTGTGCTGTATCGCTTTGATGAACTTTACAACATCATTGAAAACTTTGAGGAAGTTATGGCTGAGTATGTACGATACCACCGCCTAGACCTCTTAACAGTTGTCTTTACCAGTATTGAGGACAATGGTTCCATTGTACTGGCTGCAGGTGAACTTAAAGAAGCCGTCTCACAGGCTTTCCCTAATGAGAATGGCAACAAGTTTACGTTCTTAAAAGATGTTGTCTCACGAAAGAACCAAATTTTACCTCGCCTATCTAATGCGATTGAACGATTTATAAGAATTTAATTATTAATAACCATAAAACAACTCAAATTATGCTGAGTTGTTTTATTTTTTTCATATGTAGTTAGATGAATATGAACATTAGGTTAGATAATCATTGACCTATGTCTAAAGGGATGTTAGAGTATATCTAACGACAGGTATATATGTATCTAATAGGAGGTTGTTATGATTAAACTTTTATACCGTTCTTGGAAGGATACAGGAACACTTAAAAACCTTATAGGATTAATATTCATTTTTTTTACCACTGCTCTATTGCTATTAGCTAGTTCACAGTTTTTAGGAAATTTAATTCAAGCAGTTTTAGAAAATCATGCTGATCTTATAATAAACAGTTTTAACATCTATATTGTTCTAGAACTTTTGATTTTAGTGCTTAATTACCTTGGCTCACACTACAAATTAGTAACTGTTGAAAATATGAAACGTATATTTAAGAAATTAACGTTGTCACATCTTATTGATGCACCCTATAGTTTTAGTCAAAAGCAAGAAAAAGGAGATATTATTGGACGTCTAGAAGATGATGTTTCTAGCATCGTAACTGCCAGTAGTATGGGGGCAGATATCATCAAGGCAATCATACTGTGCTTAGTATTTTCTCTATGTCTTATGTACTATAATTTTTACTTATTTTTGTTATTCATTATTCCAATTGTTCTTAATGCACTGATCCAAATGACAATCAGTGATACGATTATGAATTTTATTGTTCCATGGAAAGAAGCGCAAGGATCAAGAAATAGTCTATTCCAAGAAATCTTAAGTAACCAAAGTACAATTCGTATTTATCAACTTGAAGATCAAGCGAATAACTGGATTGATGAAGCAAGTAGATTAACACAATCCAGGGGGTTTATAGGCTTAAGTAAACTGAATATCATTCAAACGACCTTATCATTAATTTCATTTTTACCAATAGTTCTAGTTCTTATTGGGGGAGCTTACTTGGTGTCTAATAACAACATTAATATTGCGCAACTCACAAGTTCCTTAATGATTGCTAACTTAGCAAATGATGAGTTCTCTGTAATTTTAGTTGGTTTTATTAATATCCCGCATTTAATGAGTTCTGCACAACGTATCTTTCCTCTATGGGATAGTGGTTATGAAGAGTTTGGCGATGAGCTTGGTTTTGATAAAACAGAACAAGTGATTGAGCTTAACGATGTTTCATTTTCATACAATCAGAATAAGGATGTTCTTAAAAATATCAATCTTAAGATTAAACGCGGTGAATCAATTGGAATTGTAGGTACCAGTGGTTCTGGTAAATCAACCTTATTTAAGCTCCTATTGGGCTTATACAGCCCTACAGCTGGTGAGGTTAAAGTTAATGCACTGAGTGTTCAAAGGTGGGAAAAAGATGCACTCAGAAACCAGTTTGCAGTGGTATCACAGAAACATAGCCTATTTTCCGATAGTATCGCTCAAAACATCAAATATGGTAATGATAATTTAAGTAATGCTGAAATCAGTTCTATTCTGAAGTCTGTAAAACTTAATAAAGACCCAGACATGCAAATTGGGGAATCGGGTCAATTTTTATCAGGTGGAGAACGACAACGTTTATCAATTGCTCGGGCATTGGTAAAAGATGCTGATATATTACTACTTGATGAAGCCAGTTCAGCCCTTGATTTAGAAACTGAGACGCAAGTCATGTCTCTTATTGCTGGTACACACAATCATTCAACACAGCTGATTGTTGCACACAGATTATCAACAGTAGTTTCATGTGATCGTATCTTAGTGCTAAATCAAGGTAAGATTGTTGAGATGGGTGATCATAAAACACTGATGAGAAAGAAGGGTGTCTACTACAATTTGTTCAATCTACAAAAAGGAGAAGGTCATGAAAAAGAATAAAACAAATACACTTGATAGTCTGTATAGAATTTCAAAGGTTGGGTCATGGGCTGTATTAATTGCCATTTTAGGTTCTGTATTATCTGGAATTGTTAAATATGGATTGACTTTGATTCTTGGATTATTTTCAAAAGAGGCAATTTATCAAGCAAATATGATGACATTTCAACCTGACCGATTCAAAACTTTGTTGATCATCTTAGTATTGTTCATACCAGCTATGATCGGTGGACAGGTGCTCAATTTGTATGGTGCAATGAGAGTTGATAGAAATATAAAAGCAAGTCTTTTTCAGGTTATTTTAAAAAGGGATGAGAGTTTAAGAAAGGAAACACATACTGGAAAACTTATGAGTATTCTAACAAGTGATGCATTTATTGTAGATGATTTCTTTTTTCAAGGATCCAATTTTAGAATTATACAACCGTTTATAACAGGTTTACTAGCATTGGTTACGCTTCTGGTTATTGATTATCGTTTTGCTCTAGTAACTTCCATATTTGGTTTTGTATCTATTTTTATGGCAACATTATTTACAACTCAAATACAAAAGAATTATAGAGATACCAGATTTAAAAATGACGATAGTGTTCACAGGGCATCTGAAATTATTGAAAATGAAACGATGATCCGACAGTATGGTATCAAGAATAAAATTATTACAAATTATGATGAAAGCAACCTCAAGTATAGTAAGTCAATAATTCATGCAAACACACTACAGCTAAGAATTGATATGTTGCAAACATTAATTAATATCATCTCATTGGGTCTATTTTTAATCATTGCTTATCAATTGTCCACAAACGGAAATTTCGACTTTACAAATATAGTTGTTTTGATGCCTCTAAGAACCTCAGTGAGTCAAATGTTTTCAAATCTTGGTTCCTCTTGGAACTATATGGTTGAAGTATCAACATCTTCTGATCGTCTTTTAGAAATACTTAGTATGAAAGTTGAAGATGATAGAATGGATAAAGAACCATTAATACTGAATAAAGGTGATTTCATTATACAAATGGAAGATGTGTCCTTTGGATATGATAAAAAGAATATACTTAATAATGTAAGTTTAAATTTTTCAAGTTCACAATCCTATGCTTTAGTTGGGCATTCTGGAAGCGGGAAATCGACGCTACTCAATCTGTTATTAGGACTATATAATACCTATACGGGAAGAATTTCAATAAACGGACATGATGTTAATGAACTGAGTTTAAGTAGTATAAGAAAAGAAGTAGTTTTAGTAGAACAAGAAGCTTCGCTGTTTAACCGAAGTATTTATGATAATATCGTTATGGGTTCTGATGGTGATCTTTCTGAAATTAAGGCAAGGGTTATTACAGCGGCTAAAAAGAGTGGGATTCACGATTATATAATGTCTCTTGATAATACGTATGATACAATTGTAGGAGAATCGGGCTCTCTTTTATCAGGTGGTCAAATTCAAAGAATTGCAATCGCTCGGGCTTTAATGACTGATGCCTCCATTGTTATTTTTGATGAACCTACCGCAGCCTTAGACAGTGAATCAGAACAAGTGATTCAAAATGTAATCGATTCAATTTCTAAAGAGAAACTAGTTTTAGTCAGTGCACACCGCCTAAGTACTATTCAAGTTATGGATGAAATCATTGTTCTTGATGAGGGCATGGTTATGGAAAAGGGAAATCATGCAACTCTAAAGAATAAGCATGGAATCTATGCAAATTTACTTAATTATCAAAAGGAGATAAGCTATGAATGAAAACCTGATTTTATTAAAACTTGAAGCGATGAGTCTTTTTACCAATTGCGCTTTGAAGAGTCAACGCTACAGTGAACAACTAATCCAGACAGAAAAAAAAGTTATCGATGAGATGTATTCTAAAGCAGAACCAATCGTTAAAAACCTACTAGAAAAATATCCACAAGTTGCCGAAATTTATAAATTTGGCGATTTAAATCTAACTACAATACCGGGCATGATTCAAATATTTCTTGATGCTTGGGAAAAAGATGCATCTCCTGATGCTTTAGATATTATTAAGAAACATATTCACCCTTATCTGACGGATGCTGAAATAGCAAGTGACTTATCAGTCTACGAACTTGCAAGTAAAAGTCCACTGCTTCTTCAAGAAAAATGGTTACTAATTTGGATGTATGAAAATCCTGTTGATGTTTATGAGCAGTTTGGAGACATTGTAAATGCAATGATTCCTATCATTAGTGAGTACCAAGACATATTAGCTCAACAGATTGATCTTGTTTATACACAGTGGAATGAAAGAATTATTGCAGGCGAATATAAAACTCTACTAAAAGATAAAATGGGAGTGGATCTTGGAACACCTATTAAGAACCTTTATGTTAGTTTTGTTGGATCAGCTTACCTTGTTATTCGAAAAGATACGATATTTGTAGGATTACAGTTTACAGATGAATACTTCAAACAACAAACTGTTGATCAAGAAACTACAAATAATATTTTGAAATTACTAGGTGATCCAAGTAAGTACAATATCCTTAAAGAATTACTCAGTGGCGAAAAATATGGACGTCAACTATCTACTAATTTAGGATTAAGTGCAGCTACCATTTCATATCATATTCAGGAGCTGACTAATTTAGGTTTAGTCTCTGTTAAAACACAAGATAAAAGTAATAGAATCTATTTTCAATTGAGAAAAGAAACTATTGAAGATGTGATTAGATTTATTGTTGCTGATTTACAGCTAAATCTTTAAATACACTATACAAACATTAAAAAGACCTCCTTCGAGGTCTTTTGTGTCTTATGATTCAAATCTGTAGGTATCTTCTTCAATCCATTCTTGGCCATCTCTTTCGAAAAGTGCTAAGGCTTCTGAAGGACCATTGGTATAAGCTTTGTATAGGTAAGGTTGTTTGTCTTTGGTTGCAGAAGCAATTTCTTCAACTAAAGCCCATGATAATCTTACTTGTTTGAAACTTGCAAACAACGTATGGTCTGATGCTAAAGCTGCCTTTAATAAGCGCTCATATGCTTCAGGTGTATTCATACGGTTTTCATAGTTACAACTTTGACAGAAGTCCATGGATACCGACTTCACGTCGTTTGTTTGTCCTGGTGTCTTGATGTTGAATCGGAAGGTAACACCTTCTTCAGGTTGAACATTAATGACTAGAACATTACGTGGAGCATCTCCCTTTTGCTTAAATTCAATCGCAATGTGGGTAGAACGTGATGCCATACGTTTACCAGTACGGACATAAATCGGAACACCTTTCCACTTATGTGTATCAATAGCTAGCTTGATAGCACCAAATGTTTCAGTCTTGGATTCTGGGTTCACACGGTCTTCATCAACATAGCTGAGTGAATCCTCATTGGCCTCATATTGTCCTAAGACAACATCAGTGTCAAAGTTCTCAATTTTAACAGCTTCAAGAATTGCTTCTTGTTGTTTATGAATATGGTGTGCATCCATTGTTTTGGGCTCATCCATTGTAACGATGGATAAGATTTGTAATAAGTGGTTTTGGAACATGTCTTTAATAGCTCCAACATGATCATAATAAGAACCACGGTTTTCAACACCGACCATCTCATTTGCAGAGATTTGAATGTTGTCAATGAGTTCATTGTCCCAAATATTAGAGAAAATAGCATTGGCAAATCGAATCGTAAAGATGTTTTGAACCATTTCTTTAGCGATATAGTGGTCAATGCGATAAATATTATCTTCACCAAAGATATGCGTTAGAGTTTTATTGATTGAGTTTGCTGATGCAAGATCATTTCCAAACGGTTTTTCAATAATAATTTTTGAATTTTCGATCAAATCAAATTTTTCTAATTGCTGTGCAATGGTTTCAAAGAAACTTGGTGCAACAGCAAAGTAGTACATAATTTCAGCTTGTGGATCAATTTCTTCAAACTTTGTTTTTAAACGTTTGTAACCTTCATCTTGTGTAAAGGTCATTTCAAAATAAGTAACATAACTTAGTAATTTTGTAAGATGTTCATCCGACACTTTTAAACGTGCATGCTCTTTGAGCCACGGTTTTAAAAGATCGTGATAATCTTGAGTACTCAATTCCTGACGGCCAATAATCACAATGTGAAAATGTTCAGGTAACTGATCTGTTTTTAACAGGTTATAGAAGGCCGGTAACAACTTACGATAAGTTAAATCACCAGTTCCTCCAAAGATTGTAACAATCTGATTATTCATTATCTTCATACCACTCTGTGTGGAAGTGTCCTTCTCTATCATTACGCTCATAAGTATGTGCACCGAAGTAATCACGTTGTGCTTGGATTAGGTTAGCACTTGAGTCTTTGGTACGGTAAGCATCAAAGTATGAGATTGCTGTTGTAAATGATGGTACTGAGATACCTTGTGTGATTGCTAATGCTGCAATTTCACGCAATGCAGGTTGGTACTCTAAAAGGCTGTTTTTAAATGAATCATCAATCATTAAGTTACTTAGTGAAGCGTTTGTTTCATATGCTGCTGCAATACGGTTTAAGAATTTAGCACGGATAATGCATCCTTCTCTAAATACGCGTGCGATATCTCCAAATTGAAGATCCCAGTTGTATTCTGCTCCAGCATTTTTCAGTAAATCAAAACCTTGTGCATAAGCGATAATCTTACTTGCATATAAAGCTTGGCGCACTGTTTCAACAAATGCTGCTTTATCTTCGACATTAAATTCAGGACGTGTGTAAGTTAGTACTTCACTTGCGACAACACGTTGATCTTTGATTGCTGACATGAAACGAGCAAATACTGAACTAGCAAGTAGTGATGCATCAGTTCCTGTGTTTAATGCTTCATCAGCCGTCCATTTACCTGTACCTTTTTGAGCAGCACGGTCTAGGATTACATCGATTAAATCTTTGTCTGTTTCTGTATCTTTTACTTTAAAGATGTTTGCAGTAATTTCAATTAGGAATGACTCAAGTTCACCCTTGTTCCATTCTTCGAAAATTTCTTGAATTTCTGAGTTAGAGAATCCCCCAACATGTTTCAGAATTGAGTATGATTCTGCAATTAATTGCATATC
>DEPV01000130.1 GCA_002358955.1 Erysipelothrix sp. UBA3383
TAAGCATGTTTTGGTCCACGTCCCTCATTACTTAATGTATCTTCTGATCGTGTTGTATCACGCTCAAAAGTATACGGTGAGTTGCTGTGGTCTTGTTCTACAATCCAAAGGTTAAGAATCTTTTCAACCCCATCTAAGAAGGTTTGATCAAAGACACTCTCATCACCTGTTTGTTTATAGTATAGATAAGCCAGTTGAACTGGATAGCATAATGAGTCAATTTCATATTTACGTTCCCAGATAATCGGTAGTAAATCAGTGTGGTCATCTTGATGACCTGCACCATTTTCAAATTCATTGAATGCATTGGCATAAGGGTCAATGTTAATCATTTTGAATTGACGGTGTACCAATCCTTTAATCATGCCTGCGATTTCTTTATCTTTAGAAGCCATCACTAAGTAGGGTCTTACTTGAGCTGTTGAATCACGCAACCACATTGCAGGAATATCTCCCGTTAGAACGTATGTATCATTTTCAGAAATACGTTTTACCGTAGTTAATAAAGTGTTTGAGAATGTATTCTCAAAGATATCTGCCCAGCGTTGATTCTTCTCGCCGCATAAATCTTTTATTTCATTCATAAATGTTTGTACCGATACGGGTACTTCTTTGTAAACTGTCATAAATCCTCCATAAGTTGATATACCAAGGTCAACTAACTATTACGACTACATTTTAAGCCTTATTCATTGGCTTTGTAACACTCAATCTATAGGTATTTAGTAACAAACTATAGCGTTGTATCTAAATTATACCATGATATAATATGATTGATATACCAAGCAAGGAGGCCCTATGACCAAACCACTCTATAAAATGATTAAAGATACTATTAAAGAGAAAATTAATGATGGCACTTATTCAGCCCATACGCTATTACCCAGTGAAAACCAACTTGCAATCGACTTTAACGTCTCTCGCATCACATCCAAGCGCGCTTTAAATGATTTAGAGAGCGAAGGCTTAATTTATCGTAAGCGCGGCCTTGGAAGCTATGTAGCACCATCAAGCAATGCACACATTCGCGATACCATCCTATTTATGATGCCCTTTACCGATTCTCAAAACTTTGCCAATTATACATCCGGCATGTTAGAGATCCTTGAAGGCACACCCTATCGTTTGGAATTGCAACAACACTTGAATCTGGATACCATTCAAGAGATACTGCATGATTATGCCGGGATCATCTTCTACCCTCACCACAATCAAGACATCATTGATTTAGCAATTCCGCTAGTGAACATGAAGAAGCCCACGATTATCTTAGATAAGGCACTCTCAGGCATCCCCTTTACAAGTGTAATATCAAATAACTTCCAAGGGGGTTATGAAGCCAGTCGCCATGTGATTGAAGAAGGTGCACGAAAACTCGCTTTCATCAGCTCACATCCAATTCATAGCATATCCAGTGTACGAGAACGTTATTTCGGTTATTTAAAAGCCATCAATGAGTATGATATTCATACTTCCACTGATCCTTTGGAATACATACCCAATCAGGACAACAGCGCTTTAATCAATCGCTTAAGAAATGAACATTATGAAGCCCTGGTCTGTGAGAACGATATTATCGCGATCTCACTGATGCATGAACTCAAACGCGAAGGATTAGACATCCCATCCGAAATTAAGATCATCGGCTTTGATAATGCCCAAGCATCCAGCATGATCGACCCACCCCTTTCTACAATCGAACAAAACTTTAGAGAACTGGGACGTGTTGCAATGCAAGAATTATTAAAACAAATTGAAAACAATACTATAGAAAGTAAAGAACTGATGATTGATGTCAGCCTAATCAAGCGCCAATCAACTCAGAACTCAGGAGATAAATAATGCCATTACAATATATTGATACCCGCGTCGGTACAGAAAACACATCAACTTATTCAAACGGAAACTGCCTTCCTTATACAGGATCCCCTTTTGGAATGAACTACTTTGGAGTTCAAAACGGTGAAGGTTCATGGTGGTTTAGTCCTTCAAAACCATTATTTGTAGGATTCCGTTTAACACACCAACCAAGTCCTTGGATGGGTGATTTCTCACACATGCTCTTTACACCATTTACAGGAAATCCACACTTCTTAGGAACCTACCACCTACAAAGTAGTTACCGTACTGAGGAAGCAACATTCAAACCTCACTTAAACGAAGTGTACTCACTGCGTTACAGCCTATCAAACCAATTAACAGCTTCAAAATACGGAATGACATTAAAGTCAACATCCGACAACAACGAAGCAGTAGGATTTGTTCTATCAGCACATGAAGGTGTTACAAGTTCATACGATGAAGCAACAAAAATCCTTACCGGTTCAATCAAGAACTTTGCAGGATCTGAAGACAAAGAATTTACAATGCACTTTGCAATTACATTTAATGAAGATGTTACCGTAAGACAAGACAAGTTTGATAATGATGAAGCAATCTGCATCATCCAATCAGAATCAGAGTCATTAACATTAAGCTTTGCATCATCATTCATCAGTGCCGACCAAGCAGTTCTAAACTTATCACGTGAGTCAAAAGACTTTGATGAGCAAGTAGAAGCAAACCGCCAAGCATGGTTGAAAGTATTAAACCGCATTGAAGCAAAAGACAAAAACAAAGATCACCTAAAAATGTTCTACTCAGCGTTATACCGTACATTCCTGTTCCCAATGACTTTCTATGAAATCAATGAGAACAATGAAGAGATCCACTACAATACAACCGATAAAGTTGTAGCACCTGGTAAACTCTTTACAAACAACGGATTCTGGGATACTTACAAATCATTATTCCCACTATTCTCACTGATTGCTCAAGATGAGTATGAAGCAATGTTAGAAGGATTTCTAAACTCATACAACGAAACAGGATACCTACCAAAATGGTTATCACCAGATGAGCGTGGTTTAATGCCAGGTACATTAATTGATGCTGTTATCAGCGATGCATTAGTTAAGGATATTTCACTGGACAATGCTGAAGCACTTTATGCAGCAATGGTTCAATCTGCAACAACAGAATCAGCAGATCCTAACTATGGACGTCGTGCTGTTAATGATTACTGGAACTTTGGTTATGTACCATCAGACTATGATGAAAGTGTTAACCAATCTCTAGATAACGCATACTCTGACTACTGTATTGCACAAGTAGCTGAAAAACTAGGTAAAACCGATGATCACAAGCGTTTTATGGAATCATCATACAACTATGAAAAACTATTCGATAAAGAATCAAAATTCATGCGTGCGAAAGACCGTAATGGAAACTTCTCAGCAACATTTGATCCAAACGAATGGGGTCATGCATATACTGAAGGTTCAGCATGGCAAAACTCATGGGCTGTATACCACGACTTCAAGGGTCTGATTAATCTATTTGATTCTAAAGACTCATTCCTAAGTCACATTACAGATTTAGCAAACCAAAAACCAAAATTCTCAGTAGGAAGCTATGGCTTTGAAATCCATGAAATGAGTGAAGTTGCAGCAATTGACTTTGGTCAAGTAGCAATTTCTAACCAACCAAGTTTCCACTTACCTTACCTTTATACCTATGCTGGAAAACCTGAGTCTACTCAAGTTTTATTAAGACAATTGATGAAGGAAACATTCAGTGCTACAACAACTGGATATCCAGGTGATGAGGATAACGGAAGTATGTCAGCATGGTATGTATTCAACGCATGTGGATTCTACCCAGTATGTCCAGGAAGTGCAGAATACGTACTTGGAATCCCATTACTTGACGAAGTGAAGATTCACTTATCAAATGGAAATACAATCAACCTGAAAACAGATCAAAACCACACACAACATAACTTCGTTGACAAACGTGTTGTAAACAATGAAGAATATTCAAAACTTTACCTAAACCACCACGAAATGATGGAAGGTATGAATATCCATACAACACTTGGACTGGTTCCACGTCACAAAGAGTATGAAGATGAAGATCTACCATTCTCACTAACAAAATAAACACTAAAAAAGCATTATTCTTTCGGTTATCCGATTTGAATAATGCTTTTTTTACGTTCAGTTTTTATACAATAATAGCAATACTTTAAATCTTAGACTTATTGTGCAATTGATTTAAAGTTTAACTCCAAGTTAAGGTTTTTATAATCTTTTGATGGTGTCCCTTGAACAATTGAACCACTAAACTCAAATGATTTCTCAGTTGGTACTTGGTTCACATGCGCTCCAATATCAAACAATTTTTCAGTTCCAGGTAAGTGTGTATGTACTGTACCATCCGTTACAAGACTTACTTTTGAACTTGTATTTGCTGCATCTTCAATGGATAGTGTTAAGCCATCCATAGTTTCTGTACTGTTTTCAAACCCATTAACATAAACTTCAACACCACGTGCTGATTTGTTAAGAATTTTATATTCTGGTGATTTAACGACTGTTTCATCATCATAAGTATAGAAGATGGTTGCTGTTGGTAGTTCAACATTAATCCAATCATCAGATCCTTCAGGAATTCCGGAATCAGTGTTGGTATTATCTGCACCAATATAACCATTTACAGGAAAACTTCCTTTGTTGGTTCCATTTGGATTATTGCCTTCTGCAACTGCAGGAACCATAAGCATGGTACCCATTAAAACTGATAGAACTACATTTCTCATTGTTTTTTTCATTTCTATTTATTCCCCTCTTTTCATAATTTATGAACTTGCCATACTTTCAATTATGGCGTAACTGTGACTGATACCTCAGCTGATAAAAATCCTTGTTTCAACTTGGTATCAGCATTATATACTGAGACTTCTGCTGTCATTTCATAGTTTCCAGCATCCAACATTTGATCCAGTGTTACACTATTAATCTCTTCTCCAGGATAAATTGCACCTGATGTATAAACAACTGAACTTGTTTCTTTAATACATAGATTAACACTGATGGGATAGTGATTGGATTTAGGATTTTTTACTTTGAAAGTTCCCTTACCGCTTCTGCTACTAAAGGTAGCTTTGGGATAAACCATAAGGTTAAAGGTACTTTTATCAGCTGCATCTTGTGCTCTTTTCATAATGTCTTCATCTGACATTTCAAAAGCATCTTTATTGTCAGGCATGATATCACCAACAATAAGTGAACGATCTGATTCTTCTTTATCAAAGTAAGTGGTATAACAACCTTTAATGATAAATGCCAGCAATAGCACTAATAACACCCATTTTATAATCTTTAACCTTTGTTTTTGTTGATTATCAGGAGGGCGTCGACCCCTATTTTGTACATTTTTCTCCATATATATTCCCCCTTATTTGATGCTTTCATAAGAATAATTAACGTTGTATCCAACTTCTCGGGTTTCATTTGTAAATCCTTTATACTCACCCGTTAAGTAAAACTCTTGAGTATGACTTTCTGCAGTATTTACACCATCATGCCAAAATGGTTTGAGACTGAACTGACGATCTTCCTTATTTGAACCCGTATATTTTGATAAAGGTAAAGACTCACCAGTTTCACGATTAGTAAGCTTGAGTACCAGCCATCCGTCGGTAACTTGTTTTAACAGTTTACTATTCGAAGCAATAGTTGCTTGTTTTGCTCTTGGTATTTGATGTAACTTAGAGTTCGGTAATTCATCCACCAGTTCAATACTTGGTGCACTACCCACCATTTCTTCTATGTCTTCGATGCTGACTAAAGTATCAGTGTTGCCATGATTAATAAAAGAAATCGAAGAAGCTTTATCCTGATTTGAAAATGCACCTTCACCAGGTAATGTAAACGTGGTGTCGATTTCATCATAAATCACTTCAATATTCTCATAGGCCTCTACTACTACAACTTTCTCAATCCATTTATTATCAAAATCAAATCCTGCAATTGGAGGAGTATCACTGAAGCGTATGTATAAGTAGTAAGTTCCAGCTGGGATGTGATTGTTAATAAAAACATCTTCAATGCCTAAATTCATTTCTTTTGCGATGATGATTGCTTCATCATCGACCATTATTATATTATTTTGCGATGCTTCGGAGTTAAGATCACCGTCAATGACAAGTGATTGTTTTGATATTTTATAATCAATTTTATTTAATTTATCACCAATTACTGGAATATCCAGTTCAGTTTCTAAATCACTGACACCTGGTCCAACCTCAACTTCAGTATTACTATCTCCAATAATAGGAACCTTGGTATAGATTGCTGAATCAAAGGTTGCTTTTATTTCCGGTTTTACTTGTGCAATACTATTAATCGATTCAAAGACTCCCGATTCACCATAATCAATACTATCAGTCTGTATACCATTTTCAGTTTTACTAATTCCATAGTAATATTGTTCAGAAGTGTCAGATTGAGTTATGGTCCATTTATTTTTACCACTTAATGGAGTCTTAGACTCATCTTGGTGCGATAATAAAATATAATCAGGATTGTCTACTGTAAAATCTATGGACGAAGAATCGATCTTTCCTCCACCAACTTGAATCTCAAATTTTGCATCTCTAGCCAGTGTTACATCTCCAATTCTTAAATAAGCAATAGTTCCGGTATAAGCAGAAACAAATTTGAAATTGGCATTTTCTTCCAATATGATTGGTGTAGTACTATCTGCAAAGTCCCTTCTGTTAGTCTCTACATAAAGTGTCGCATCCTTATTGACTCTGATGGAATTCACATTTTTAAAGTTTGAATACTCATTCCCTTTTCCATAATTCATAATGGTTGTAGTTCCATCTTCAACTACAACACTTTCAAATCGTTCTACAAATTCACCACCAAGTGCATCTGCATATTGATTAAAGTGATTATCTCCTCTAAGTATTAACTTAGCATCCGCTTTATTAGCGTAGAAGGGTTGTGAACCATAATCGCTATCGTAATTGAAATCTTCTAGGATGAGTGTAACATTAGTATTTACGATACTGATAAACCCATACCAATTACTGTTTTTTCCATATTCTTCAGAACCATGGGATAAATTCTTGACCACAACTGTAATATCATTATTTCCAGTTCGAATGACCATTCTATCGGTCTTAAAATCACGGTACATAGTTTTTCCATTACCATCAATGACAAGATTACTTTTGATATCAATATATTCTTTTTCTAAGCCAATATCGTCTATGAATTTAATGTGTAAATTATCTTCTTTGTTACTTGTGCTATTAAATGCATCTTTTAAGTCTTTAAAATTGGAAACTAGATATGGAAACTCTTCAGTCCCTTCACCTTCCAACAACAAATTAACATCAGGATTGTTATCAGTTTCTTCCTTTTCTAGAACAGTATTATTCTCATCCATATCAGGTTCTTCAACCGAGTCATCATCAACAGGATTTTGGTTCTCATCTTCTAATGGTTCTGTTGGATTATGATCTCCCGCCTTATCATCCATTGAATTTTCTTCGACATTATCATTGTCAGTCTTAATCCCTTCAGTTTGTTCAATATCATTTTCCGCTACTAAGTAATTAGATTCAGAAAAAGCGGTACTGTAGTTTGTAAAAGATAAGATCAAAGTGCAAACTAAGGTCCATAATAGTATTTTCTTATAATCATGCTTCATAAAGATTCCCCCATCGTTATTGTCATAATTTTATAGTTTAGTTTCTTGAGTACATTCAAGAATTTAATGTTTAGGATTATATAGTTCTAATTTTGTCTATCACTATATTTAGATATCCCTTAATTTGCAGTATAGCAACAGAAATATCCTATCTCAAGTGATATAGGGGTGTTCAAGAATCATGTTTTAACACCTAAAATAAATGCATGAGTTATTGATTTGTATCTAACGAGAACTTGAGAAAGTAAGGTACGAAAGTAAAAAAAATACCACTTAGTCAAAAATGGTATTTATGAAAAAAACGATAAGAGTTGAAAATAAATTCATGCATTTTCTGAGCTAAAATCCCTAGAAACGTTGAGGATTTCTGAGATTAAAAAAGCCATTGCAAATGCAATGACTTTCTAAGATATATTATTGAAATTGATTTGGCATACCACTTTCAAGGTATCGATCACGATATTCTTTAGGTGATAAACCACATTCTTTTTTGAAGTTTTTATAGAAATAACCTGAACTTGTATATCCTACAAGACTGGCAATTTCATTAATGTTATGACTGGATTGTAAGAGTAGTTTTTGTGCTTCCTGAATGCGGTAGTGATTTAAGAATTGTGAGAAACTCTTACCGGTTTCTTTCTTAAAGATTTGACCTAAGTACATCGCATTCAAATGCAGTTCTTCTGCAATACCACCAATGGTAATATCATCAACATACTGTGAGTAAAC
>DEPV01000022.1 GCA_002358955.1 Erysipelothrix sp. UBA3383
CTTTAAGATGTATTTTATCGAGCTCAACGCGTTGAATATCGAGCAATCTTGTGAGTGTGTTAGTAAACTTCAAGGTCTCTGACATCTTCGGTAATGAATGCATAGTGACTGCTACAGTTTTATCAGCACCATAGCCTTTTAAAAGTGGCGTTGGTAAATTCATAATCACACCCCCATCCACTAGTTTATAATGCTTATAGTTAACGGCTGATATAACAATTGGAAAAGAACAAGACGCCCTTACTGCAAACGCCAAATCAACATCGGCCTCCACTTTCCACTCAGGATTCATATTCTTAAATAATTTAGGATGTGAAACAAACACAACCAAACGCCCAGTCACCATATCAACTGCCGGTATGGCCAGCGGTATCTTCACATCCGATATATGCTTAACACCAACCTCATCAAAGACATCTTGCAGCATGGACTCTAAAAGTAGCCCATCAACATACCCACCTTCCAGTCGCTCTTTTGAAAATGGCAAGAGTTTATGACTTGGCTTTAGAAAAGTACGCTCTTTTTCCATTCTTTGTTCTATGTTCATCAGTTTCTTTTCAATGATTTCAATATCCATTCCCGTTGCTACCAAGGCAGCAATAACACTTCCCATCGAAGTTCCACTAATGGCAGAAATATCAATCTTCTCATCCATCATTTTACGAATAATTGGTAATTGAGATAAGGACTTAACCCCACCTCCTGATAATGCAACGCCTACTTTCATAAGATCACCCCTTTCTTAAATTATAACACCGAATTATGCTACAATGCTAAAAAGGAGATATTTTATGACACCACTACAAATTTCAATTGCAGCACTTATTATTTTATTATTACTGATGAACATCATCCTCAATCTTAAACAAAAGTCAGGACATCAATCCCAATCGTTTGATGATTTTACCGATCGTATGGACGCTCGTCTACGTGAGTCCATTGATTCTCAAAACTTATTTCGCGAACAATTTACAAACACCCAACGCGCTTATGAAACAAAGAGTCTTGAAACCATGCTTCAAAACTTTCAGAACTCTCAAAAAGTCATCACCGATATGAGTACAAGACTGGGAAAGATTGATGAGGCTCAACGTAACATTGATGGCCTATCCAAGAATATTTTATCCTTGCAAGATATTTTGACAGATAAGAAAACACGTGGGATATTTGGAGAAATCCAGTTGAACCAAATATTATCTGCTGTATTTGGAGATCGCAATGACGACTTATACCAATTGCAATACAGCGTGGGTACAAGACGTGTTGATGCAGCCTTATTCTTACCCCAACCCCTAGGAACTTTACCCATCGATTCTAAGTTTCCCCTGGAAAACTACCAACGCATGCACGATCACAATCTCAGTCCTTCAGAATCCTTACAGGCTGAGAAAGCATTTATACAAGATTGTAAAGTCCACATCGATGCGATAGCCACCAAGTATATTATCCCCGACTTAAACATCCATCAAGCCATGATGTTTATTCCAGCAGAGGCCATATTTGCAAGCATCACTGCAAAATATCCAGAAATCATTAACTACGGTCAATCTAAGAATGTGTGGCTGGTATCCCCAACCACAATGATGAGTACCCTTAGCATGATCCAGATGATTCTTAAAGAAATCCAGCAAAACCAACACATGGCAGTCATCAAAGAACATCTTGAAGCTCTAGCCAACGACTTTAGACTGTATGAAGATCGATGGAATCGATTATCCAAAAACATCGAACAAGTTAACAAATGCGTCAAAGACATCACTATAACAACGGATAAAATCAGCAAACGTTTTGATACCATTCATAATGTCGATATTGAAGCAATGGATTCACAAGAATTCTAAATTGTTAAATACCCTAATAGAAAGCCAAGAATCAACTGATCCTTGGCTATTTTTATAGTATTTCTGAATGCATATACTCTCTTTTAACCCGTGTACTGATACTGGTTAAAAGAACATAGATGGATATCTGTGTATACTGTGAAATATCATAACAAGTACGCTGTACCCCAATAATCTCAACACGATCTCCTATTTTAACACAATCATCAACAAGCAACATCGTTTGATCCATACAGACCTTACCAATGATTGGATATGATGTTTCATTTACATAAAGCCCATCACCACTATTACGCAAATCAAAACCATCCCCATATCCCAGCGGAACACTTGCAAAGTAAGCATCTTCTTGTGCTGTATAAGTCTCCTCATAACCCACTGTCTCACCTGCATATAAATGATCCACATGATGAATACGAGTACTTAAACTAAGTACAGGTTTTAGATCTTTGACATCATGACGATAACCATACAATCCCAAACCAACGCGACAAGCATGAATCCACTCACAAGCTTTCATCACTTCAAGTGGTGCATTACCACAGTGAACCCATCGGTATTCAAGTTTGGCGTTTTTAACCACAGTCTCAAATCGCGCAATTTGTGCATCAATTGTATCATTGCTTAAGGGACTGCTGAAATGTGTATAAATACCCTCAATACAATGTTGGGTATTTTCTATCTCTTCAAGATCATTGGGTTTAATCCCATAACGATTCATACCTACATTAACTTCAATGTGATATCGTATTTGAAATGCGAGTCTTTCTACAGCCTCACACCATGCCATTGATGTAGCAGTGTATACAAACTGCTTCTGATGGTACTTCTCAATACTATGAGTATCCACATACGAAAAGATAAGAATATCACTACGGATGCCTGCCTCATACAATACCAAAGCCTCATCAATGGATGAAACACAAAGAAATGGCACATCCATAGCAT
This sequence comes from Erysipelothrix sp. UBA3383, assembly GCA_002358955.1. Lineage (GTDB taxonomy): Bacteria > Bacillota_I > Bacilli_A > Erysipelotrichales > Erysipelotrichaceae > Erysipelothrix. The sequence goes on from DEPV01000022.1 coordinate 2,790, forward strand.
CAAACTCTTTAGATATTTCCAAGATACCATGTCCATAAGCATTCGCCTTTACCACAGGAAATATTGTCTTCTCTGTAAACTCTTGCAAATGCTGATAATTCCATACCAAAGCGGACAAGTCAATGGTAGCTACTGTAGATCTCATTGAACCACTCGTGAATAGCTGAATGCTATAGATAGACTAAGAAGACGTGCTACAGTCCATGAAACGCGGTTAATATCCTCTTGAATGACAAAGGTAAACAATGTTCCATAATTGCGAAACACTAAAAGTCCTTCGACCCCAAAGTTTGTAACACATTCCACAACAATTAATCCCAGTAATGCTGTCAGGATACTTGCTACAGCAATCTTCATTTGAAATCCTTTAGCCACTCGACGGTATATCAACGCACTGATAAAGCCCACAAATAAAACAATAGTTTCAAACCTAAAACTCATTTTAATAAGCCCAATAATGATACCTGAAAGGATAACAAGTGGTATAGCAATCGCTATTGATAATAGAAATTGTAATTCTTCTTTTGATAAATTTAGTTTATTATCCATATAAATCTCCTTGTATTCCATACCATTTTACCACATATTCGGATTGCTTTAAAAACTTCTTAAGATATAAGATAAAACAAGGCTCATGATGATGTAATTCGATTTGTTTTTGATATAATGAATATATGAAAAATTTAAAAGATATCATTTATTCCACTATAGGTGGAATTCTATTTGCCCTCTCAGTAAATCTATTTCTGATCCCTGCAGCAATATACAATGGAGGAGTCATGGGGATCGCCCAATTATTGGGTGATTTTATTGTCGGAGTATTGAATGTTAACCCACCGTTTGAACTTTTGGGTGTACTCAACTTACTCATCAATATACCACTGCTTTTATTCGCATACACCCGTATGTCAAAGAAATTTGTGCTATTGACCCTAGTCAGTATCATCGCTCAAACTGCAACGGTATCTCTGATTCCAATTCCAAGTACTCCCATTGTGGACAACGTCTTTATTGCAATCTTATTGGCTGCTGTTATTGGATCTTTTGGATCTTCACTGTCTTATAAAGTGAAGGGTAGCTCAGGTGGTATTGATATCATTGGATTTTATCGTTCCTCTCAGAACAAAGGGAGTATGGGTTCTGTATATCTGATTATCAACTCCAGTATTTATCTTGTGTGTTTGATACTTTATGATATGCAAACTGCAATCTACTCGATTGTTTACTCATATATTTTTGCAACTTGCTTGGATAAATTCCACTCTCATAACATTGAAGTCAACGTTATGATCTTTACTCGCAATACCGATCTAAAATACCAAATCAATAACGTCTTACGTCGCGGTGTAACACACTGGGATGGTCAAGGTGCCTATACTGGCAATACCATGGATGTTATTGTTACAATTATCGCTCAGTCTGAAGTTGAAGACTTGCGAAAACTTGTCAAGTCGGTCGATCCTACTGCTTTTGTGATCTTAAATGAGAACTTAAAAGTAGAAGGCGGATTTGAAAAACGACTCATATAAGGAGGTTTTTATGTTAATACCTGAATATAACGGTAATCTTCGTAAACATATTATTAAGATGCCACAAGCCATTGAATCTGCATCGGGCATTCGAATCTTTGGAAGATTATTAAAATCATTTGTTTTTACCACTGATGTTTCCATCATTCGAAATTGCAACGCTGATGCTGTTATTGCAATCTATCCCTTTACCCCACAACCCATCATTACACACTCCATCATCACCGCAGCAGACATCCCAGTTATATCGGGTGTGGGTGGAGGAACAACCCGTGGTGCACGTGTTGTTGGTTTAGCAGTGGATGCTGAACAACAAGGTGCAATGGGTGTTGTTGTGAATGCTCCCACTTCAAACAAAGTCATCAAACTGATGCGTGCTACACTTGAAGTTCCCATCATTGTTACAGTAGTCTCTGAACATGATGATATTCAAAAACGCATTGATGCAGGAGCAACCATACTCAACGTTTCCGCTGCTGCAAAAACTCCGGAACTCGTTGCTAAAATACGCTCCGAATTTCCAGATGTTCCAATTATTGCTACAGGTGGTAACAATGAAGCGGCAATCCAAAAAACTATCGATGCTGGTGCCAACGCCATCACTTTCACACCGCCCTCAACAGCAGAACTGTTTAAAGAAATGATGGAGAATTATCGAAACTTATAGAAAGAGGTATACAATGATATTAGAAGTCACACCCGCTGCAGCGCAGTGGTATCGTAAAGAATTACATCTTAAAGATGGTGATCATATTAAATTCTTTGGAAAGGTCTATGGTACACGTGATGGTTTTTCATTCACACTTCATGTGATGGAACCCAGCAATGCTTTTGAACTGATTACAGTTGAAGGCATCAACTTTTACATTGAGAAAAATGATGCTTGGTTCTTTGATGATATTAAATTAAAAGTTGATCTTGATGATCACTTTAAAGAACCTACATTCTATACTGAACCCCGTTAATACCAAAACCAAAAAGGAACTTACTGATGTTATCAACATCAATAAGTTCCTTTTCTTTTACCAATCTTTAAGTTCATTACCTACAACATAATATGCCTTTTGCGCATACTGTGCTAAAGGATCATCCGAATAAGAATCGGAATAGAAGTCTTCCATAGCTTCAATATTATAATGTTCTTTCATACGAACGACTTTTTCAGAACCAAAGCAGTTCTCTCTTAGGTTTCTTCCTGTATAAGGATCAACAACAGATGCTATCATTGCAACATTCAATTGTTTGCAAATAGGATCCAGTAGAAATTCAGGCGATGCGGAAATGATCAAATCATCATCACGATGCATATCTAAATACCATTGTTTTATTTTATGGTCATGTGTTTCCCAGAAACTTAATACAACATCATGAATGTTAGGTATTAATGTAAAGTACTGATAAAACACAGTTTTCATTTCTGTCTTAGTAATCTTACCCATCTTATAAAGACTTGCAGCCTTAGCTTGTTGTGGCCAAAGTTTACTAATTCCTTTATAGTTCTTTAAGCAATATTTATAAAAATCAATGGAACAATCTCCATCATAAATCGTTTTATCCCAATCAAATACGTTCATAGTTGTATCCCCCCTACTAAACTTTGATACTTATTCTTCATATGAATATAGATTTCTGCCGTCTGTGTACAATCGTGTTCAGCACGATGTCCCACATCACGATGAACTCCAAAGTATTCACACAAGGTATCCAATTTATGATTATCAGAATCTTTATTCATCAAACGCGAGATTCTTAAGGTATCCACAAAATCATTGTTCAATGGATAAGCACCAACCATAGCAAGACCCTTATTGACCAGTCCAAAATCAAATGTAACATTATGTCCTAAAATTACATCATTCCCAAGAAAATCTGCAAACTCTTCAATCACAGCTTCAATGGGTTTCTCATGCATCAGTTGATCATCTGTAATACCGGTTAAATTTACTACAAAAGGAAGAATTGGATTACGCGCCTTAACCAAGCAACTGTAAGTTGCTACTGGTTTGTAGTTACGATAACGTATTGCACTCATCTCCGTAATATCTTCTGGTGTGTTACTTCTCCCTGTTGTCTCCATATCGATAACAGTAAAGTTAGGTCTAAATTGTAATAAGTTTTTTCCTTGTAATTGCATGATAACCTCTATTTCTAAAACAAATTGTATCACATTGCTCCCAATTGTACCATACAGATGAAAAGGATGCCCATTCTATTGGACATCCTCTCCGTAATCTTTGAGTTCAATAAAGGTAGGTGAATCTTCACCTTTGCGATATCGAATTCCAATTCTTTGATTGGTTTCAAGTTCATATACATAAGAGATAAATACATTATTCTCTTCAATCTTAGGTTCAACATCAAACAATGTTGCAGCCTGTTCTTGTGTAAGATCCCAATTAATATTGGGTTCCAGTGTTAAATCAGGTGGTACATCAAATCGGTAATGATTAAAGACCGTACGTTGTTCCGCCCACACTTCGACGATTTTAGAATCTTTCAATGCAATCTCTTCATCGGTATCGTTATAAAACGTTACCAGTAAATAGTACATTTCATTGCGAATCCCTTGTTGTGGTAAGTAGGAATTGGGTGGTATTTTATACTCATCACTCAACTCCAACCACCACCCACGATCTTTCATAAGTTGAAAGGTGGTTGGTAAAGTAAAGTCTTCTTCCCCAACTTTAAACTCGATGTTCTTACGCGCAACGGGTTCTTCGATTGGGTCTTCACTAGGATCAGGTGTACTGGAACATCCCACCAAAATCAACAGACTCAAAAGAATCAGACTAATTTTCTTCATTGGGATCAAGGTAAATATCCTCACCAACACCACAGCAATTACCAATACGTGTCGTATTAGCGGCTTGTAAAAGTCCAGATTGTTGTCCAACACCATCAAATACATCTTCACTTAAGGAAAATAATTCAATGAGATCCTCTTTGCTTGGATATGATGTATAGCTGTGTTCTTTACCATCAACATTAATAATAAGTGCATAATCATCACTATCTGCTAATGTTTCTTTTTCAATATCGAAATCTAATACAGCAAGGCATTCATGAAACATTTCACGGTATGGATCTTTATTAATACCCAGAATAATAACTTCTAAAGCTTCTTTCTTTTCGAATAATTTAATCTTCATACAGACCTCCTATAACTCTATTATAAACCTCTTTAAGTTCTTGTCCAATGGCTTCAATACTTCTTTCTTTCGCAACCTGGTAACCACCTTCAATGGTTTTCTCAGTCTTACCACTTAGTACGCCTTCAATCAGATCAACAAACTCATCATTGTCATGACCCTTATAACAGTTTACTTTGTCAATGAGCCACGGATCATAAACACCAATATCACGCAAGATAACCTGACAATTGGAAGCCAGTGCCTCAAGTACTACGATCCCTTCAGTTTCTTCATAAGATGGAAAGAAGAATATATCAGCACTTGAAAAAGCACCTTCTATAATATCCCCATCAATATACCCTGGTAAAATAACGTTCTCAGGTTTATTCTTAATTGCTTCACGAATCGTTTGTGTTACGGATGCTAGTGGTGTGTGTCCAAACCAGATAAACTTCACATCGGGCATCCCTTTAGCAATCTCTATGAAATCATGCAATCCTTTACGTTCAAAATACAGTCCTACTGAAATTACAACTTGCTCATTTTCTTGAATCTTAAAGTACTTTTTAAACTTCGCTACTTTATCCTCATTGTATTCAAATCGTGTTAAATCAATACCATTTGAAATGGCTTGAATGGGACGGTTAATACCATACCCTTCCAATATTTTCTTTGAATAAGGTGTTGGAGTTAGAATGTAATCTCCTAATTTATAACTGGATACAATCCATTTTTTAAACAGTGGTGAAATTAAGTTAGAAAATACAAACGAGTTTCTAAAGTCTTCTTCCGTAGAGTGTGCATGATAAACTACCGGTTTGTTATTACGGTGTGCCTTACGTGCCATATTACGTGCTGCGGGTTCAAACGTATTCACATGGACTAAATCATAATCATCTTTAGGATCCAGTGTATACTCAACCCCAGCGTGTTTTAAAGCTTCAATTTGGTGTTTCATAGCGCGTCCAATACCAGACTTGCGCATCATTTTTTCATTTTTTTGGAATAATAGAATTTTCATTAATAAGACCCCTCATTTCTACACTTTATTATACACGAATATCTGTTACAATAAATGAAAGGAGGATGAATATGGATAAAACACAAAGGCACACATACATCATCAACGCTTTAAAAACAGAATCCCATCCCATCAGTGCAACACAACTTGCAAAACAAACTCAAGTCTCACGACAACTTATTGTAGGTGATATTGCTCTACTGCGTGCACAAGGATATAACATTCAAGCAAGTCATAAAGGCTATGTACTAGATCCTCAAGTTCACAAGTACACTAAGGTCATTGTACTCAATCACACACCTTCAGAAACAGAACTTGAGTTACAAACTTTAGTAGAGAATCACTGTGCTATCTTGGATGTTAGCATTCAACACCCAACCTATGGGGAAATATCAGGTTCTTTAAACATTGAAACTTTAGAAGATGTGAAGCATTTTACACAAGCAGACCATCCATTACTCTCATTGTTAACAGATGGCATTCATTCTCATACCATTGCTTATGATGATGAAAAAGACTTAGAGTCAGCACTGCAGGCATTACAAAAACTCAATTTTTTATATGAATAATTCAGTGGGTGTCTTGACACCCACTTTGCTATGGGGTTATAATATCACAAGTGTCATGACACCCAAGGAGAAACCCATGAATACAAGTAAAAAATTAGTTCAAACATCACTGCTTATTGCACTTGGAGTAATCATCCCCATGATGATGCCTAAAATCGATACCGGTGTTGCCTCATATACCTTAGGGAGCCATGTTCCTGTTATGGTAGCTATGTTTATCAGCCCTACTGTAACCATTCTAGTAGCTATAGGGGGTGCAATCAGCTACCTACTAACATCAACTTACATTGTATCGCTACGCGCTTTATCACACATCGTATTTGCAGTGATTGGATCCTTAATGATTCAAAAGAATAGAGATATCATCAAAACACAAAAAGATGAATTTAAATTCAATGCATTCATTGGTTTGATTCATGTCGTCATGGAAAGCTTGGTTGTAGCCATTATTTTATCCACTCAAGGTACAAATCCTAAAGAACTATTTCTTTTAGTATTTGTAGCAATTGGCCTTGGAGGCTTTGTCCATTCCTTTGCTGACTTCTTCATCACTTCAAAAATTGTAAAATCCTTAAAATTATTAAAATAATCGATAAATGTGGTACACTATTACTACATTAGGAGGATTTTAATGAAACCATTATTTATTCAATATGAAAGATGTACTACCTGTAAAAGGGCTGTTAAATTTCTAAAAGAAAACAACATCGAATATACCGATCGTGATATCATGAATGATAATCCAACAGTCGAAGAACTGACACTGTGGATTAAAGAATCTGGATTACCAATCAAACGTTTCTTTAATACTTCAGGTATTGTTTACCGCGAAATGAATCTTAAAGATAAACTGAAAGATATGTCTGAAGCAGAAATGATTGAATTGTTAGCTTCAACAGGTAAACTCATCAGACGTCCATTAATGATTTCTGATAAGGGTATCTTTGTTGGGTATCACCAAGAAATGTACGAGACATTGCTCTAATGTTAGTGCTTGTTTCGCCAACAAAAACTCAAAAAGCATATCCGGGAGAGTCGTTAAACGACTCTTCTTTTGTTGCGCAGAAGGATACCATTTTAAAAACATTACAATCTTACTCTTATGATGAACTAAAAACTAACATGAAGATTAGTGATGCAATTACTAAAAATCTTCATGAGAATCTACAGGATTACAAAGAAGATAACCTCGCAGTGTACACTTACCAAGGTGCATCATTTAGACCTTTAGACCCTGCATCATGGGATGTAGAATACGCACAGAATCATTTAGGAATTCTTTCAGCACTCTATGGTCTTGTTAAACCATTTCAAGCCATCGGCTTATACCGCCTGGACTTTATGGTTAAGTTTGATTATAAATTAGTTGATATCTGGAAAGATCCGATCACGAATTATCTCAATAAAGAAAACAAGACCATTGTCAGTTTAGCATCCAAAGAATATGAATCGATGATCGACTTTGATGCCTTAAAAACACCTTTCATCCGATTGCAATTCAAAGAATCTCAGGGCGATACTTATGTCATTAAAAGCACCTATGCAAAAACAGCACGTGGTAATGCCGCTAATATCATTATCAAGAATAAAATTAGTGATATTGAATCTCTTAAAGCTTTATCATTTGATGACTATCAATACAATGAGCAAGAGTCTTCTGAATACGAATACGTTTATACCCGTTAAAAAAATACACCTTAGAGCTTATTCTAAGGTGTATTTTTTATAAATTACGTTTTAATATAAATTCGATTTCTACATTTGCATTCAGTGGTAATCCTACCACTGCAATACAAGTACGTGCTGGAAATGCTTCTGTGAACTTAGATGCATAAACATCGTTCATCGCTTTAAAATCATCCATTGAAGTTAAATATACATTAACCTTAACAACATGATCATACCAAAGCCCCACTTCTTCCATAATATCTTCTAAGTGTTCAAAGCTTTTATGGGTTTGTGTTTCAATATCATAAACTTCTCCATTATAATCACTGCCGTTGTACCCTGTTTGACCTGCTAAAAATACGTAGTCTCCAGCATCAACCGCATGTGAGTATGGTCCTGATGATTTAACATGTTTTCCATTTACTATTTTACGTGCCATTATAATACCCCCTAATATTTAAAAAAGACCGATTTGCATCGGTCTTTTGAATGTTTAGATTAGTCTAAGCTAACTTTGATTCCAGGTCCCATTGTTGATGAGATTACAAGGTTCTTGATATAAGCACCTTTTACTACTGCTGGACGCGCTTTTACAATTGCATCGTGAACTGCAGCAAAGTTTTCAGCTAAATCTTCGTTTGAGAAAGATAATTTACCAATAATTGTATTGATGTTTGATTCTTTGTCAACACGGTATTCAACTTTACCTTTTTTGATTTCTTCAACAGCTTTAGCAACATCTGGTGTTACTGTACCTGTTTTAGGGTTAGGCATTAATCCTTTAGGTCCTAGAACACGTCCTAGTTTTCCTAATTCACCCATCATGTCTGGTGTAGCAACGATAACATCGAAGTCAAACCATCCATTTGCTACGTCTTCTAGTAATTCTTTACCACCAGCGTAGTCTGCACCAGCTGCTTTAGCTTCTTCAACTTTAGCACCTTGTGTTACAACTAAAACTTTTTGTGTACGTCCTGTACCTTTTGGTAAGACCATAGCACCACGGATTTGTTGGTCCGCATGACGTGGGTCTACGTTTAAGTTGTATGAAACTTCAACTGTAGCGTCAAATTTAACAAAGCTTGTTTCTTTAATTAAAGCAACTGCTTCTTCGATTGAATATGTTTTTGTACGGTCAACTAACGCGTTAACTTTTTTTGTATTTTTACCTAATTTAGCCATCGTATTAGTCCTCCATTCCTTCAATTGCAATACCCATATTACGAGCTGTACCAGCAACAATTTTCATTGCAGCCTCTACATCATTTGCATTTAGGTCTGGTAACTTATATTCTGCAATTTCTTTTAACTGATCAGCGCTAATTGTAGCAACTGTCTGTTTAGCAGGTGTAGCAGCACCTGATTTAATACCCGCAGCTTTTTTCAACATGATTGAAGCTGGTGTAGTTTTTAATACGAAATCAAATGATTTATCATCATATACTGAGATTTCTACTGGTACAATATCCCCAGCACGTTCTTTACTTGCATCGTTAAACGCAGTACAGAATTGTGGCATGTTGATTCCAACTCCAGCTAATGCTGGTCCTGGTCTCGCGCCTCCGGCAGGGAATTGTAATTTAACAATTCTAGCAACTTTTTTACTCACACGACATTCCTCCTTATTTTGATTGTCCGTGATGTGGTAATCGAAGGAGTTACCTTCTCCCACATAACAAAAGCCCCTTTAGGGCTTGATAATAATACCATAGAATAGAACACCTCGTCAAGTATGACGATTTTTGTTGGACTTTTTCAATCAGGCCATCATAATGCTGATATACAAAGACAATGATCTTACGAAATCCCTATTCTGATAGCCATGAGAAAGCATTGTAAGATTTGTTACTTTCTTCATCTAATACTTCTTCTTCCTTTAAAAAACCTAAGTTAAGAAGCATTGTAGATAGTTCTTCTTCACTAACCTCTTGATACATCAACAGCTCATCATAGCGAGTTTGAAGATGTTTCACAAGGTCGTTAAAATGTTGTGAATCACCGTGGTGTCCACCAATGATATAGCCATCCATGATATAGGCATAGGCTGCAACTTGCTCATCAACAAAAGCACCGTAAACATTTAAGTGCGGTAAGATTTCAGTATATTCTTCCTTCAGATTATCAGGGGTAATCGATAAGACTGCTGGTAATTGTTCGATATTAATTAATTGGATCATATGAACCTCCTAAACTACATTCATTATAACAGTTAGTACTAAAAAGGGGTATGCATTTAGCATACCCCAGTGTTCATCATTATTCGTTTGATTCTTGGAATTGTGAATTATAAAGATCAGCATAGAAGCCATCTTGCTCCATCAATTCATCATGGTTTCCGGTTTCAATGATGTTACCATCACGCATGACAAGAATCTTATCTGCATTACGGATGGTAGATAAACGGTGTGCAATCACAAAGCTTGTACGCCCCTTCATCAACTCGGCCATCGCTTCTTGAATCATCGCATCAAGACGTGTATCCACTGAACTTGTTGCCTCATCAAGAATTAAGATACGAGGATCACTCAGAAGTGCACGAGCAATGGTAATCAATTGTTTCTCACCATTGGAGATGTTTGAACTTTCTTCATTCAGAATCATATCATAGCCATCAGGAAGGGTAGTAATAAAGTGGTGAACGTTAGTACGTTTAGCCGCTTCAATGATTTCTGAATCACTTGCATTGGGTTTACCATAAGCAATGTTATCTTTAATCTTTCCGCTGAATAACCATGTATCTTGAAGTACCATTCCAAACAGAGCCCTTAAATCATCACGACGAATGTCACGAATATCAGTACCATCAATCTTAATGGACCCTGAGTTAACATCATAGAAGCGCATCAGTAGGTTGATGATGGTTGTTTTACCAGCACCGGTAGGTCCTACAATAGCAACCATTTCTCCAGGTTTAATATCGACGGATACATCTTTAATAATCGGAGTTTCATTATATCCAAAGTTAATGTTTTCAAAGCTTACTGCACCCTCATAGTTATCAATCAATACAGGCTTAAGAACATCAGGAATGTCATTCTCTTCCTCAAGGTATTCAGTAACACGATTCATCGCTGCAATGGACGCCTGAATGGTTCCTGCTAGGTTTGTAATTTGTGTTAGGGGTTGGTTCACTTGCCATACATAACGAATGAAGGCTTGTAACATACCAGCACCCATTCCTTGCATCACATTGATGGTTCCCATATAGATAAGGATTGCAATGATGATGTAGGTAATCATGGATACAGCAGGTGTAATTAATCCTGAGATAAAGTTAGCCTTATAAGCCGTCTCACATAACTCACTGTTTACTTTTCTAAAATCATCAATTGCATTTTGTTGATAGTTATATAATTTAATTTCATTGAATCCCGTAAACTTCTCTTGAACAACAGAGTTAAGTGCTCCCAATGCTTCAGCTTGAGCATCAAACTCCACTTGAGATCGTTTCATGATCACACGACTTAAGACAATGGTAGCTGGTATTAATAAAACAGCAATCAGCGCCATTTTAACATCAATGGTAAACATCAAGAATACTGCAAACGCAATGTTTAAAACCGACATTAAGATCTGTGCTAATGCTTGTTGTAAAGTCCCTGATATAGCATCCACATCCGTTGCCATACGACTCATCAAATCTCCTGTTGAGTTGCTATCAAAGTATCGAATTGGTAAATACTCCATCTTCTCTTTGATCGCATTACGCATATCATAAATAGCAGATTGTATCGCACTTGAGATTAAATATTGATAGGAAATACGAGCCATCGCATTTACCAAATACATGGTAAATAAAATGGTAATAATACGAATTAAAATATCATAACTGATGCCAGCACCACTAACACCTGCCGCCATATTGCTAACATCACGTTGTAACTGAGTGGTCATTAAACCTTCAGTCATCGGTGCTGCAGCAGTAAGTACTGCTGCCAGTAAGAGTAAGATCGAAGCACCAAGTAATTTAAAACGGTAAGGTTTTAGAAATACCCACATACTTTTAAATGTTTTCATATTGTGCCATCTCCTTCTCACTTAACTGACTTTTCGCAATTTCGATATAGATTGGACATGTTTTCATAAGTTCTAAGTGTGTACCCAGTCCAACAATTTGCCCCTCATTCATAACAACAATACGATCAGCATCTACAATTGAACTGATACGTTGTGCTACTACAAATACAATGGAATCTTCAGTAATTGATTTTAGATTCTTTCGAATGGTTGCATCTGTTT
>DEPV01000049.1 GCA_002358955.1 Erysipelothrix sp. UBA3383
TTTAGTTTTCAAAGACCATTTGCGAGCCGGTTTCCCTTAGCGCTTGTATATATTACCACCCCCATAGAGAGGTGTCAACCTTAAAACGAACATTTCGTCAGAAAAAGTCGAAATCTTTCATAAAAGGGCTATAAATGAGGTTTTAAGCTAAATTATTAGGTAATATCAGATAACAAATCAATATTATAAATCAATATAAGCGTAAGCATAAGAAAAGACCACGTGATAGTACGTGATCTTTACTCAATCAATTCCTATTTACTATTAGTCTTCTTTTCTTTTTTTAACAAAGTAAAGTGTTAATAGACCAGCTGCGATAATTAAACCGCCATAGATTGGTGCTTTAGAACTTGATACTCCAGTACCTGGTAATCCAGGTTCAGGATCAACAATACTACTATCACCATCTTCATCAATTACTAAAGATTCATACAATGCTGTAAACACTACTTCATCTTCCGTAAATGAATCTTCCAATACAGCCTCTGAGTCTTCATACTCTCTTTCTGGATCTGTATCAGATAGCCATCCAATGAATTCATAATCATCCAGTACTTCTGGAATCTCTTGAAGAGTTTGAGGTGATACCGCTGCTGTTTGAGATAAGTTACTCAAATCATAAAGAGCATCTTCTTCTAAAGTAGGATCTACAAATCGAGTTACCCACTCTACAAATGGTTCTTCATCAAGATTACCATTACCAAGTCCATCTTTAGTAATATATTCAAATCTTACTTGATAGATATCAGCAATGCCATCCCCATTGGTATCTGCTTCAAATCGAGCATAGAATGTAACATCTTCTAAAACTTTGTAATCTTTAAGATCAACTGCAGTACCATCTTCAAGGTACCAACCATTAAAGACATAAGTCACAGATCCAACTGTTTCACTGACAGGTTTAGGAATACTGTTAAGAAGTCCATTATGAACTACAATTTCAGAGTGATTATTAGGATCTAGAATTCCATACTCTGTTTCAACTTCATATTGTACTAAGTATTCTGAATCAACATACTCTGCTGTAAACACCATATCTTGAGTAAATTGAGTTTGTGTAATTGCAAGTCCACTTGCATAAACACTACCTGCTTCATCCACCCATTGTGCAAAATCATATCCAAATGTAGTCTCAGGATTATCTTGTACTGCAATTGGTGATACAGGTGCATCTAAAGATAAGTTATCCAGCGCATCAAGTGCTTCATCTGTTAGTGTTGGATCAATATAACGTGTCACCCATTCAACATAAGGTGCTTCACCCACATTACCATTACCCAATCCATCTTCCGTAATATACTCAAAACGAACTTGGTATTTATCTGCAATACCATCCCCATTGGAATCCATTGCAAAGATAGCATAGAAAGTAACATCCTCCAACACTTGATAAGTATTTAAATCAACTGCACTACCATCTTCCAATACCCAACCATCAAATACATAGTTGCCTTCTGTAGTAGGATTACCTACAGCTCTTGGAATGTATTGAACATAGTTATCAGCAGGTTGTTTTGTATGGTATACATATTCTTGTAATGCTGTTAATTGTACCGGTGGCTCATACCCTACAAATGGAATTAAACTACCCAAGTAAGTCTCGTCTTGTTCAAAGACATCATAAGTTACAGTATATTTATCCAATACCGTAATCATAAAGGTTTTTGTTACATGTGACCCCTTACCATCAGGATAAGAATATTCAGCATGAACAACACCCACTCGATTTCCTACGATACGTGCATTAGGAGTAAGAATGGTAGCAATGCTGACACCATTTTCATACAGTGTCTGAGTGGTAATGGTAATATCAAGATCATACTCATTGCTTGTATCAATAATTTCAGTATCACCAACCCACATCACAACATCATCCAAGATTGCATCAACATCATCCAAGTCATAACGATACCCAGCATTTACTGAAGTGTGACTGTATGCTCTAATATCAACTTCAACCAAACCATCAGCATCTACTACTGAACTGTAATCTGCCCCACCTAAATGCGGCTCAACAAAAGTCAGTGGTTTTCCTTTACTATCACTTAAGCCTTGTTCAAACTCAAGTGTATAAATACCTCCTGGTAATTGGAATCGATACTGACCTAAGAAATCCGTCTTAGTTTCATCAACAACATTACCATTTTCATCTTTAGCAATAACAGTAACATCACTTAAGTATTGATCAATATTATTAAAGTTAAGCATTTGGTTATTATCTTTATCATGCCATACAGTCCCTGAAATCACACCATCACTAACTTTATACGTTAGATCAAGTGCATATTTAACACTATCAATAATACTGTTATTACTGTAATGACTTAAGAACGCCACATTACTCATAGCTTCTCCAACAATATTATTATCATCATGATAAGCCATTGGTAAAATAAAGTTTACAGACTGTTTCCCAGCCATACTACCCACTTCAATACGTGCCATAGTATAGTTAGCTGCATGATCTGGATTAAATACTTCATATCCAAGATCATCTTCAACCTTATCAAAGAGTCCATTTTGCTGATCATACCCTTGATCGGTATACATAATATTATATTGAATATTATTTGGATTCTCTGCAGTAATGGGACCTTGTAAAATCATATCAAAGTCAGACTTAATGTCACGCTCCTTACCACTCTCACCAACACTATACACAAGATCTTTTTTAGGAATTGGTACATACATAATTGATTCTTCAAGATTTTGTGGACCTGCACTTAAAGTAACCTCATGTCCAAAGTCTGTTAAGCGTGTCCCTGTAACAATGGTACCTGACATACTTGGTGTGGTCGCTATATTTTGTACCCCACCCTCAGAACTACGCGCAATATCCAGCAAGTTCCCTTTACCAATATCTAAGTATTGGGGTGTACTGTTTTGTGTGTATCCAAGATCATATACAGATGTCATATACTCTTGTGTCATATGACTGTAAACATAATCTTCAGGATCTCGTGCAATACTGTATCCAACATCAAGATAAGCCTGCTTAATGGCTCTAATATCTTCTCCGGTATCAAATGCACTAACTCCCGTTTTAAACTTAACCTCACCAATCACTTGGCTCTCACTAAAATCACCATCTTCAATAAGATCATTGAGTTCTAAGAGGTATTGCTTATCAAAGGACACTACTAACACGTTGTAGTCTTTACCGGGAATGTTTTCAACACGTACATTTGTAGGTAACAATTCACCGTTCACATCGTAGAACTCAAAGGTACCATAACGATAATCAAAGCGTTTATCTATAACATAGTAGAGTTTTGGATTACCAAGATAGACCGTATTGGGTCTTTGGAATTTATTAAACGCTTCCCATGAAATTTCAGGTTTATGATTAAATTCAACATCTTCCCTTTGGTACACTTGATTGGATGAACTATCCGTTACATGTTCTACCGTTTGTGGATCTGTTTTAAAGAACATTTTAAAGTTCTCTGGAATATTTGGAATCGGTGTATTTGCAAAACTTGCACTTCCCCCTGTTTTACGGGCATGTGTTTCACCCAAATCAACAGGTGGTTTACCATTCACAGGTGAATCTTCCATTCCTAATGATGCATCATAATTTGACGCACTAAACACAACTTCAAAATCAAATGCTTTCTGTGGAGAAATTACCTTTTTATCACGGGTCGTCTCACCCAGTGGATTTGCAATCAGCAATGTAACACCAAGCTCATTTCCTGAGTTTGAATTAGGCACTGATAAGATATCAAATCCAAGTTCAATATTAATGACATATTCATCATCATCCAAATCAAACAAGATATTAGTTGTACCCTTATTAATCGCATACTCACTATCTTTTTTATTTGTTCTTACATATACGATTCCTTCATCCAGTGCTGCATCAATTAGAATTCCTTCTGTTAAAGGCATCAATTGTGTATTAACACCATTCGTATTAATTTTAAATCTAGCGTCTTTAAATTGTTTAGACTCTAAATAGTTAACAAATTTAAATCCTGCAATAGGCTCCCCTGTAACATCCACTTGTTGATCTTGGAAATAACTGAGGTATCCAATGGATGTTTCAGGAATTAATCTAAATCGATCAACAGGTTTATAGAATGAGATTGAACTTCCTGGTCTTGAATCATGTTCATAATGATAAGAACTGGCATTCTCATCATCCTCGTTATAGCTCATACCTGCATAATAACTGATATGGAAGGTTCCTTTATTCCCTTTTCCTAAGGTATAACCATCAGGAATCGCTTCGTATCCATCTTCTGTTTGGAAATGAGTTTGTACTTGATTATCTCTTAAAAAGTAAGACAACTGATAAATATTCTGGTTTCCTACACCATATAAGTTATCCCCATAAACAACCACATCTGTTAAAAACTCATCGTCTTTAAGATCAAACGTAAATGTTTGATAAGTCGTATTAACCGGCATAGTTATAGTTTCTGACTCCCTGGTTGTTTTATTGAACTTAGTATATTCAATACGACCTTCAAATCGGTAACTACCTCGTGTATTTTGAATTCTTATAGATCCAATCAATGAGAATATTTTTGCAGCATCCTCATCATTGAGTGTAAACTGGGCATCGTAAATACCTTGGTACCCTTTTACAACAGCAAAGCTGGTTGTAAGTACGGGTGCAGCGAAACTTCGATTCTCTTCTAAATACGCAAAAGCTGGAGTCCCCGTACTACTGTATGGTTTTTCAAGTTGATTCATGACGAAGTTATCACTCACATAAGGTCCAGGAGGTAAGAGTGGTTTAAAACTTACCGATTGACTGATACCTGGGAATTTATCTTCTGGTTTAGGCTCTGATCCCAGTGGTGTCCCTTCTGCATATAGTGGTACTTGAATGCTAAGTGTAGACTCTAATGTATCAGGGCCTTCTTTTAACCACGTATTTAACTTGGTTTCAGCATTAATCACATCTTTAGAAATGAAGTTTACAGCCACTGTACCATTTTTTGTTGTTTTCTTATAGAAATCAGTATCAAAGTAAAAGTCATACAATACCTCAGTCTCACTTTTTTCTAATTTATGATTATATACATTATTTTTAATCTCTGTGTTTAAGACAGGTACGATTTCTTCTCTTAAAGTTTTAGTTTCAAGATCATAGTATGTAAAATTTAAATTTACAAAGTAAGGTTCATCTTTCGTTGGATTTGTCGTTCTAACTTGAACATCTGTAATCATCGACATCAATCCTTCATAATCGGTATGAATTTCAGATCCCTTATCAGACTTATCAATCCCTTGTCTTACATTACTATAATCATATCCAAGATGTTCAAATTGATTAATCACCCCAATAGTGAATAGTGGATTTGCATGGGTTGTCTCAATTAAAGCAACATCCTCAATTAGATTATTTGGCAAGTTATCAAGTGATGGTTCCATTGTTTTAAATTTCATAGAAGTTCCTGAATCTTCTACAATACCACCCAGTTCATCATCGTAATAATTTCTAAAGTGGGCATTTACAATATAGGTAGCATTATCTGGAATCGGACCTTTTTGATAAGTACTTGTTCCAGCAGATTCTACTGGTTGGTACATTTCAGTAGGTACCTTATCACCCATATAGAGTTTCCATTCAATCGTTTGTTTGTTTGAATTATCAGAAAGATCAGGCAATATCATCAATGTGGTAATAAAGTCATCGTTAGTATTTTCATCAAATTCAAAATAGAATCGATTGGGTTTCCCATTAGTACCATACTCTACCGTTTCATAGGTTGTAAAATTATCGCTGTATCTCATATAAAAGACCAGCCCTGATCCTGAGACTTCCATGGATTTCGCAAATTGGAAACCATTATTTTCAGCTAATTTATCAACAACATCTTCTTCACCAGATGTCAATCTGATATTTCCTGAGTTTAAGATTGGATAGTATGCTGATAACTCTAATTTACCTTGAATATAAGCACCATCAAACGCTTTTGTCATTGCAATGGTTTGTCCTGATAAATCAGGTACATCAATATTTGCTTTGGGTTCATTAGGAATCAATCTTATTTTACTTGTTTTTGCTTCTTGATCACTACCCAGGTAATTATAATTGTATGTCAATTCAAAATACTCAGGCTCATTATTATAATCAGAAGCAGTATTGGTATCCACTTTTAATCCCATATCTCCAAACTGATAATCAACTTTAGTATGACCTAGAATGTATGGGTATGAAATGGACACAGATTCAATTGGATAGTCTTTAGAAACTCTAATTTCTCGCAGTTCTAAAATATCATTATCTGTATCTGCAACTTTAGCATAATGTTCTACCGTTCCATCTTTATAAGTAACGGTATACAGTGCAGTCTCATCAACTTTTGCTTTATCAAATGTAAAGATTTTTACAGTATTCTCAACCAAGTCAATTGCCTTACCATCCGTATCATTCTCTTCAGGTTCAAAATTGAAGGTATAATCTACACCGAAATCTTGTAGCAATCGGTTTGAAACTTTTGTTTTGTTTTTAAATGATGCTGTAACACCAACACCTGTATCTGTTTTAGTAATGGATGCATCGGGTACATTTTGAAT
Source organism: Erysipelothrix sp. UBA3383 (assembly GCA_002358955.1). GTDB lineage: Bacteria > Bacillota_I > Bacilli_A > Erysipelotrichales > Erysipelotrichaceae > Erysipelothrix. Next base: position 6,535 of record DEPV01000049.1, read on the forward strand.
ATAACTTGCTTCAGGAGCTGTATATTGAATTCTTACTTTACTTCCGGGCTCTTTCGCTACTTCATCATCCATATCAATAACATCATAGATAAAGACTTGTTCAGCACTTAATGTTTCACCATTAGGATTATAAGGCAAATTGTATTCACTTTGGGTTTGTGTACTTACTCCATCATCACTACGAATTAGGTTGAATGTAAATACTGCTGCAGATTCTACAGTTGTATCAACACGATCTTGCAGTAATGATTTAGCATTGGATTCATTCAATTGAATTCGTAAAACACCACCATCTACATCCGTTTCTTCTGCTGGAATATACTCAAACCATTTAAAGTCATCGTCTTCTTGAATGTCATTTTCTTTTAAAGCCAGTTTCCCTTGATCAATTCCACCATTATCAGAATCAAGCAATGCCTGTTTACCTTCACCCTTATAGTAGGTATAACCTTTAGGAATTGGTATTTCAACAACATAGTTTTTTAAAGGACGTGCTCCTGCAATTTTACGAATGTTGTATTTGAATTCAACAGCTTTAATCGCAGTAGGATAAGCTTTATTTTGCCAATCCTCAAAGATTAACTCAGATTGTGTAATATTGAAGGTAGAAAATCCATCTTCAGAAGATGTTTCAATCCCTTCACTTGCATAAGGAATCAGTGTTAATCCACTTGGACTAAATGGTACATCCAGTGTAAAACTCTCAGTATCATCATCCATATTAGACTCAATAGAGAACTCATATGTAGATTTTGGAACTTCACCATTTCGACTAATATAATCAAAATCTTGATAAATTGAAACATCAATGGATTTTGGATCATTGGTAACACCATCAGAATCATACAATTTAAAAGTAATAATCGTACGATCTAAGCCATCAACAAGTTGATCATTCGCTTCATTATCATTCCAAGAAAACTTATCATTATCCTTTTCATAATAACCTGCATATTGAACACTCACTTCTTTAAAGGTTCTACCTCCGGTAAGTTGTTCAAGAACATCTTTACCAATTGCAAATCCTTTAGGGATTGATACCTTAACTTCTCGTCCCTCCAACATACTTAAAGAAGGAATGACTTGAACATCAATCATAAAGTGTGCATGTTCTGTATTATTAGGTTTAAAATCCTCCGGTTTTTTTAAGGTAGGGTTAGTATCACTGAGTGATACCCCTACAGATTTACCACTGTTTCTGGATTTTAAGTTTCTCACCGTAAAACCATTGTCACTGTAAGTACTAGGAAGTGTTTCCTTCACAATACCATCGACTTCAAAATTGAATGGTAATTCTAAATCACTGGCTTGTGTTTCATCCTCAAAAGTCTTGTCATAAACAAGTTTCAGATTCTGTGTCCCATTTTCAGTATAGACAAATGCTTTATCTATCTCATGAAGCACATCGCCATCATCAAGCACACCAGTGATATCAACACCATCATTCAATGCTTTAGCATCGATTGTCGCTACTGCTTGTGATTTACTCTTTTGTACAGTTACGGTTGCATAAACATCATTATTGTAGAATTCATACACCGAGTCAGGATTCTCACTTGCAGCGATCATAACAGTGGATGTTAAGGTCAGTGCTAAAGCAATAAAAATCCTAAAATATTTTTTGATTCCATTTGGAATATTCATGATTTCTCCCCCTATCTGTGTGGCTTCTTACCACCTATAAGTAAATTATAAGGGAGTGTTTCAATCCCAATGAATCACAGATTTCCCCATCCAGAAATGTGTGAATCCAATCTTTGTGAAATAAATGTTATGGAAATTATAACCTTAGAAAAATGGCATCGAGAAAACAAAAAATATGCACTGTTGAGTGCATATTGTTCGTTTTATATGATTTTTATAGACTTTGAAATCTCACGTTTTAAAACCAAGAATTCAATACTTATTTAATGCGCTGTGAATGTATTGTGATAATTCACGATAGTTGTGCAAGTTTTAGGAATAATAATCTCCTATTATCACAATCAAAATGCAGCAATACGCTTGAATATTGACACGACTAAAGAGATTTAAGAACTGAAAAGCCAAGCTACTTAAAATCTTTCTTACGCGATTTTTAACTATTAATTAGGAATCGTGTCCTACTTGATCAATTTAAGGATGTCATAAGAATCACCTTACTTTCGATATTAAAAATTAAGCAGCAAGTTTGAATGTTCTTAGCTATCTAAAATTAGAGGAGCTGTAGAATCTCAAGTTTCATCGAAGTAAATTCTTCGTTGACACTTAAGTCATCAAGATTATCATTTTTATAAAACTCTGGATAGAATTCCGCGATTACAGATCCTGGTTGATCTGAAAGTACAATGACCTTATTAGCTAGCAACAAGGCTTCCTCTATATCATGAGTAATCATCATAATGGTTAAACTTTGTTCTAGCCACAATTGATGTACCAGCGATTGCATGCTGGCACGCGTCAGGGAATCCAGTGCACCCAATGGCTCATCCATCAATATTAACTCTGAGTCGTTGATCAGTGTACGAGCTAGAGCAACGCGCTGTCTCATCCCACCTGACAGTTCAAATATTTTATGATGTCGATACTCTAGCAAACCAACATCCGCCAGGATCGAGCTTGTCTTAGATTGAATCGTAGCTCTATTTTGACCTCTTATCTTTAAGCCATAAGCAATATTACGTTCAACATTGAGCCATGGGAATAATGTATTATCTTGGCTGACAACCACCCGCTTATAACTGGGACCCTCAATTGAAACACCATTCATTAAGACATGTCCTTCAGTTGGAGTATCATAACCTGCTATCATATTTAATAAAGTTGATTTACCACATCCTGATGGTCCCACAACCGCAACAAAATCACCTTTGTCGATACTAAAACTGATTCCTTTAAGTATCTCTTTGTCATCACTATATTGTTTACTAACTGATTCGATTCTAATCACGGTCTAATACCTCCTGAACATAAGTTGGATTTACAAATTGTTTAATGTCTTCCATAGTAAGTACTTCATCAATAAAACCATAAGTTTTCCAATAAGCAGCAGTATCATAGAAAACTTGAAGAAATGCCTCACCTAAATACTTATCACTTACTTGATCTTCTAATGATAACCAGGTAGATCCACTAATTTGTATTTCTGCACTATCATAATCAATATCAAGATAACTTACTGCGTCTTGTATGATTTGTTCTGGATAATTCAATTTTAATTGATAGGCTTTATCCATCGATTCAATGTAAATAGACAACAAGTCAGGATGTTTACTGGAAAAGTCACGATGTACCAAACCTACATTCGTGGTCATATACCCCATATCTTTAAGGTCACTACTATCAACTAGAACTTTACCTGTAGCTTTAACTTTGGATAGAGTAGGTTCCCAAGTATAGCTTGCATCTAAATCGCCTCTGTCCCATGCAGCCACAATCTCTGCAGTATTCATATTTAATAAAGTAATATCAGAAGGCGTCATGTCATTTATTTCTAAAGTCTTTAATAAACTAAAATGAGAGGTTGATCCAAATATTGTTGCAACAGTCTTAGCTTTTAAATCTTTGACTGAGCGAATCGTTGGATCTGATACAACCAGGGCTTCACTGGTTCCAATAACATCATGAATCCAAAATAGTTCTACAGGTAGTTTCTTAACAGCACTAATGATGCTGTTTGTATAACCCATCTCTGCAATATCTAATGCACCGGATGCAAATGCTTGATTCATTGCTACTCCCGAATCAAAGAATAGAAATTCAACATCATAACCCAACTCTCGATACGCATCTTCAATCCAGTTATTTTGAATCGCAATGACTGTATCGTTTGGAACTTTAATGATTCCGATTCGAATCGTATTAGGATCCCTTTTTCCAGCACATGAACTTAGTAAAATTAATAGTACAGTTATCAGTGTGAGTCTTTTCATAAGGTTTTACCCTTCCAAAAGATAATCTTATCAATCAAGTAATCAAGTCCACGATCCAATATGATACCTGTAATACCCATAACAAATATCATCGCTAATACAGTATCTATTTTTAGATAGTTATAAGCATCCAAAATAATCCATCCAATACCTGATGTAGCAGCAATCATCTCTGCAGAAGCTAGAGTTGTATATGCAAAACTGACGGATGTTTTAATACCAATCATTATTTCAGGAAGACTTGCTGGTAGAATCACTGTAAGTAATATCTGTAAAGGTTTAGCACCTAAACTCTGTGCACTTTGAATATACTTTTGATTCACACTTTGAACACCACTTACACATGCCACATAAATTGGAGCAAATGCTGCAAGTAACAGGAGTGCTACTTTAGACTCCTCATTAATTCCTAAGATAAGAATAATCAGTACATAATAAGACAAAGGTGGTAAAGGTTTATAAAAACTAATAATAGGATCAATTAAATACTTTATCTTTTCGTTATATCCACTCAATAAACCCAAAGGAACTGCTAATAAAATGGCTCCTAAAATTGCCAATCCCAAGCGTTTCATACTGGTTAGATAGTGTGTTAAGAAAGATATATCTTGATAGCCATTCAGTACAATTCGTTTTAATGCTTTCAAGGTTTCCCAAGGGTTGGGTATCAAAAGTGCATAATGTGCATAAACACTCCAAGCAATCAGTACTGCTACCAAAGATACCATCGTCATTTTTCTTTTATTCATTCAAACCTCCCCATAAAAAAAGACACAAACTTACTTGTGTCTTCCATTTCTAAATTAAGCTGATTTCTTTTCGAATACTTTATCTTGGAATGTATTACCTACAATTCCACCACCAATTAGAGCCAGTAAGAATACCCATCCTGATAGTGACATTTGAGCTGCTGGTGTATACAATGCTCCGGCATTACATCCTTGTGACATACGTGTTCCAATTCCCATTGTAAGTCCACCTAAGATATACAATAACCATTGGAACTTAGGTACGTTGAAGAAGTTTTGTGCAGTCTTGCTGAATTGTCCACTTGTCAGTAAGTATACAAATGCACCAACAGCAATACCCATGTTTTGAATTCCTATACCATTTTCAAAGATTGAACCTGTAAAGAATTCAGGTGCTTTAGAAGTATATGTTGCAAGTGATTCAGCACTTACACCAAACATCATTAGAACCTTAGCACTCCAGTTACCAAATGGACCAGAAGCTCCCCATCCACCTTTAGTTGCACCATACATTGTTAAGAACAGTATTGCGATAATTAACCCACCTGTATACAGTGACCATGGATTAACAAATAATTTATTATAAATATATGAACCCAATGCTTTTTTCTCTGTGGGTAGTTCTTCTTGAGCTAATAGTTCTACACGTCGCTCTGAAGGAACCACACCCAATGTACCTTTTGCTTTACGGTATGCTTCATATTTATAGGATAGAGCAATGATGACTCCAACAATTAAAGCAGTAACCAAGATTCCACCTAGATACATGTTAACATTTGACCCTTTGAATAAATCCGGGAAGAATACCCCATTTTTGTCCCCAACTTTAATTACACTTTCTGTAACCCATGTTTTTGTATCAAATGGCATACCAATTACAACACCCAGTCCAAAGAAGAACATTGTAATTAATGCTTTAGGAGTTTCAGATGCCATATCACTCATGATACCTGATGCACAGCATGATGATAATGACATACCAAATCCAAACATCAATCCTCCCAGAATCAATCCTAAGTTAATTGGTTTAACACTGATACCAAATGCAACTAGTGCTTCACCTGTTTCAGGATCGATATTAAACATTAAGATTCCAGCTACCCCAATAGCTGTTACTAAGAACATGATCGCCATCGCTCTCATAAGTTTAGTTGAACCTGTTCTAAATGCACGGTTTACTGACCCTGCAAAACCTGTGTATGATCTTGAGAATACATATCCTAAAGCCATTCCAATACATAATCTAAATAATAACATTGGTGTTGCAAGTTGTGTTTTTCCAATAAAGATAGCAGCAACTAAAACTGCAAATCCAATTCCAATTTCAATAAAATTTTTCTTGTTTTCCATTTTTCTCCCTCATTCAATTAGTTAAAATTATATTCTGTAACTATTTTCTCTCTATTTAATACTGTGTCCTTGTAATACTCATGATTGGATATTCCCAGGTATGATCCTGAAATATTAATCACATTGGTAAATCCACGTTGATTTAAAGCACGTGTCATATTGTAACTACGTTGCCCTGATCGACAGTGAACATAAACTGGAATATCAGTTGGTATTTCATCCAAGCGATTTCTGAATTCACTTAAAGGAATATTCTTAGCACCCACTAAATGTCCATTTGCATATTCATGCGGTTCACGAACATCAATGATGTATGCTCCTGATTCTACTAAGTCACGAACATCAGATACTGCTACTTGTTTATATTCATCATTTAGAATGTTTAGTCCAACAAGTGCCGCCATGTTTGTAACATCTTTAGCAGTACTGTATGTTGGTGAATATGCTAATTCTAAATCTGCTAAATCATGTAGTGTAGCTCCCATTGTGATCATGCTTGCAATAATATCGATACGCTTATCAACGTTTCCTTTACCAACTGCCTGAGCACCAAGTATCTCCCCACTTGGATTTGCAAACAGTAATTTAAAGAACATGACATTCGCCCCTGGTATTAAACCTACTTTATCATTAGGAATGATGTAAGCATGTTTGTAGTCGATATTGGCTTCTTGACATTGTCTTTCATTGATACCTGTAGAACCTACAGCATAATCAAAGACTTGAAG
>DEPV01000047.1:0-8384 GCA_002358955.1 Erysipelothrix sp. UBA3383
TCATCAACATACTGTGAGTAAACAATTTTAATCGCTTCTTGAACATTGGCATTCAGTGATTTAATTTCAGCATTCTCATAAGATTTCTTTAAAGAATCTTTTATGATATCCAGAATATCATTAAGTGATTTACTCTCGCTAAGTTGTGAGAAAGTCACTTCTGGTGAATCCCCTGATATGGATACATGCTGTCTGTAGATATCTGAAAGAATTACAAAGGCAACATAACGAACGTAGTCAGGGTGAGGATTAATCGCACTGGCAAAGCCTAAGAGTTTTTGTACTTCTTCTAAGACTAAGGAAATATCTCCCAGTGATAATGCTTGATGAAAGCCTTCAAAGGATAAAGCAAAGATATCAGTACTCCCCTTCATCGCCTCTTTAACACTCACTTCAGTAATGAATGATTTTTGTCCATAGAACTGAGTTGCCATCATATAACTTTCAGCATGGTTATAGCTTCTTGATATTAAATCAAACTCAACAAACAGTTCACCTAAGCCTAGAAGTTCTTGATCTTTAATAATTGCATCTACAATACCTCGGTGTACAGAATCAAAGACTAAGTTGGATCCAACAATGACCATTACTAAGTGATCATGCTCAAAGTAGAACAGATTTTGGTTGTACCCTTGTAGAAATTCAGTCCAAAAAGCCTGACGTTTTTGTTGAATCCCATCAATGATTAAAACTGAATACAGTGAGTTTAAATCCAGTGTTACACCCATTTGAGTCATGATGCGTTTAAAATCAATCGGATCAATATCATCACCCAACCAACGGATGATGGTATTTTTATACAATAAGTCATGACTGGTTTCCAAGTCTTTTTCATTATGTAATTTAGCGACTGTCTTACGCAGTGTATCATTCAATTCAATAGCATCAATGGGTTTTAAAATAAAGTTCTCAGCCCCTAATTTAATACCCTGCTGCACATATTCAAATTCTTGGTAACCTGAAAGAATCACGAAGTGAAAGTTGATGTTCTCTGATTGAGCCTCTCTTACAAACTCAATCCCAGACATACGGGGCATACTGACATCGGTAACAACAATATCCACCGGATTCTCACGTACGTATTCCAATGCTTCAAGCCCATCAGAGAATGTCCCCACACACTCTATGCCCAATTCCTTCCAGTTAATTAATTTGCGAAGACCTTGTACAATCATGTACTCATCATCCACTAATATTGCTTTAATCATGCTTTTCCTCCTGCATAAAACTTATTATAACGCTAAATCCACCACTGCTACTATGGCATAGTTCCATAGTATAATCACGCTCTTTAAGATACATCTTCAACCTTTGATGAACATTCAGTAAGCCCACTGAATTATTATGTGAAATATCAAAGACAGAATCAGCAACTTTAGATTGTAACTCTTCTAATTTAGCATCATCAATACCACGTCCATTATCACTTACTTTAATGAAGATTCTCCCGTTCTCTTCATGTGCACTAACACTGATTGCATTTTGTACTGAAGCATAATCAACCCCATGGACAAAATAATTTTCAATCAGTGGTTGCAATGTAAATTTAGGTATGGTAGTCAGTGCTAAATTCTCATCAATATCAAACTTATAGGCAATACGGTTAGGATATCGCATTTGATGCAGATACACATACTTCTCACAAAACTCCAATTCTTTTTGGAGACTGGTCGTTTTTTCTAAAGAAATATTATTACGTAATAAACCAGAGAAGGTATAAACAATCTCCGCTAGTTCATCCACCCCTTCAATCACGGCATACATACGAATAAACTCCAATGTATTGTATAAGAAGTGTGGGTTAATCTGCGATTGCAAGGCCCTTAAGTTAACCTCTTGTTGTGAAATCTCAAGTTTATAAATTTGATCAATATACTCATTAATACTATCCAGGGTAATATTAATCCCTTCTGATATGGTCAGCAATTCATTATTCTTATCAAGGGTTGAAATACGATAATCAATATCCCCACCCTGAATACGTTCCATACTTAACAACATATCATTCAACTGTTTATCATAACGTCCAAAGGTTCTAAACAGAACGATCAGTAAAATTCCATCCAAGATGATCGACGCTATAATTACCCAAGAATAGGTTTTAAAAGATGATATAAACAGGGTACTACGCGCTACTGCTACATACAGGATACTGCCATCCACAAGTTCGGTTTCTTGTAACTTATAGGTGTTTTTTGCATTGATGTTGGGCGTTCCAATCTTTTCATAACCTTCAATAATTTCACGTTCCAAATCATCACCATCACCTGAATTATAGGAATACTTCAATTTACCATGTTCGCTAAGGATAAATACAGATGTATTGACTTGAAATGCAATGGAATCAATCAAACGGTCTAGGTTATCATAGTTAAAAATAAGATAGATTGTACCAGAAGATTTTGCAGCTTCATAGTTGGGTAAATTACGGTTGAAGATGAGTTTCCCGGTTAAATCGGGTAATTGATCCAACTTCACACCCATTTTATTATTCTGATTGGAGTAGTAAATATCACCCGTCTCTTGTAAAGTAATCAAAATACCTTCAATTCCATCATAGTTGTCATACATATTACTGACATCTTTTTGAAAGAATTGCGGGTTGAGTAAACTCATTTGTTGTTTGAAATAAGCAGCATAATCCATATACATATAATCATGCATAGAATCAATGGCTTCCTGATTCTCAAAAAGCGCAAAAACCATGCGACGAAGATTGGAATTATAATCGTCCATGGTTATTGGAATATCTTTAGATATTTGATTCATTTGCAAACCTACATTCTCATCATTCTGTTTGGTCGTTACAAAACTAACAACGATAGCAAACATGGTAATAACGATCAATAAGGTAATCGCATAAGCATGAATCAATTGCTTCATTAAACTATTTGATTTTTTCATTATCCCTCAATTTGGTCTTCGATTACAAGCATCCAAGACTGTGTCGCCTTTATACTCATAATAACAAATAAACCAACAGTTATAAAGAGAATCAGTCCTTTATACTTGTAAGTTATAAAACCAATCAAAGCTGTTGTTAATAGAATGCGCAATACTTTGGACATATTGGCAAATACAGAGATAAAGCTAAGCTTCATAAGATTTTTATAAGCAATGTCAAAGTGTGCATGGATGACTGTTGCATACAGATACATTAGGGCATTTAAGATCAGTGCCACAATCAATAAGAATTGAATGAACATGAAAAGGATTCCTTTCACTTGAATGGCAAGATACAGGTTGTATCCGATGATTGCTGTAAGCACTAAGTTGGAATAGAATACAGCATTACCCAATTTAAAATTATCTTTAAAACGGTATCCTAAGCCACTCCATTTCATAGCAGCATGATCCCACTCATACTCTACAAACATCTCCATAACAGCCATTAAAGCAGGCCCTACACCCAATACAACACCACCCATGAACGTCATCGCCCAAAACATCAATGACAACTTCATCATGATGTATACTTTTTCAAAAATATCACTTACTAAATTACCCATTGCTTATACCTCTGTTTCTAATAACAAAATCGAGGGTCTTTGAGACCCTCGATTATTTCTTCTAATTATTTAGAAGCTCTAAAATCATCAAATTGTTTTTGCATTTCTTCTTGAACTTTATCCCAACCAGCTTCTTTTAATTTAGTTACTAATTGAGGAACGTTTGTATTTGGATCAACTGTACCTGTATGTAATACAGATGCAAATTCATCAATAACGTTCATTAAGTTACTTACTTCAGTCTTGACTTCATCAGTGTTGAAGTTAAATCCTAGAAGTGGTGATTGTTTTGCCGCTTCAGTATCTACTTTACGTTGTGCAATCATTTCATCAGTAATGTTTTCTGGTTGTAATAGAAGCTCAGAGTTACCTGTGTTCCATCCAGCCATGTGATATCCATCTTTATAACCATCTAATAGTTTTAAGTGAGTATCGTTAACACGCTCCCATGCATCCCCTTCAATACCATAAATCAATGTGTTCATCATTTGAGCATTAGTATTTAATAGGTTTAGCCATTTAACAGCTTCTTCTTGGTAACGTGAGTTTTGAGCAACAATGAAGTTTGCCATACGTGCTTGGTCAGTTGATTTCAATCCATCGTTTAATGGAATTGAAGTGATTGTTTTACCAGCAACTTGTGTTAGTAAGTGATCACCATAATCTGATGGTCCTTGTGTCTCTTGACGTGCAAACCATGTGTTTGAGTTTAAGTCGTATGATGTTGAGTTTGTCGCTGCATCTTGAGGAATGAATCCTGCTTTGTACAGTTCGTGGATTTCGTTAAAACGTTTCATTGCTTGTGGTGTTTCATAAGCGTTGATAATCTTTGTTGAATCCCCTTCAAGATCGATTGCAAATGGTAGTTTATCACCTAAAACATAGTCAAAGTTACCTAAGTTAGCTTTAAATTCTTTACCAATTGCAAATGGTGTTGTTTCTTTTTCATTTTCTTTAATCACTGCAAATGCTTCAGCTGCATCACCATATGTTTTAATGTTTGAAATATCAATGTTGTATTTCTCTAGTAATTCACCATTGAATGATAACATTTGTTGCGCAAATACGTTTCCGTTAACTGGGAATGCGTATAGTTTTCCATTAACTACGTTTCCATCATAATAGATTGAATCGATTGAGTCAAAGAAATCTTTTGCATGTGTTTCAACTAATTCTGTAAGGTCAGCATAAGCTCCTTTTTGTGCGTTGATTGTATAGTTGTTTGCAAATGCGATATCAAACTCATCACCTGCTGTAACCATAACTGACATCTTTTGGTCGTAATCTCCCCAACCAATGTAGTTAAATTTAACTTTAACACCAATTTCTTTTTCAGAAATTTCGTTAATTGCACTTGTCAATTCATCGATATTCTTTGGAGCATCTCCAATTTGGTAAACCTGTAAAGTTACAGATCCATCAGATCCTTGTCCTTTATTACTGCTACATCCAGTCAACACTAACATCGCAGCTAGTGTTACTAGCATTACTTTAAATAAGCCTTTTTTCATGATGTTCCTCCTGTTTCATAAATATGGCAAATCTTTTTATATCCTCAATTATTCCTTAACTCCACCAATAGTCATACCTGTAACAAAGTATTTTTGGAAGAATGGGTATGTTAGAGCGATTGGTAAGGTTGAAATAACAACCATTGCCATTCGTGTTGCCTCTTGTGGCAAGTTAACACCCGCATTAATTCCAGACTGTCCAACGTTTTGTGCGATATACGACAAGTTGTTTTGGATCTTTGTCAGTAAGTATTGCAGTGGGAATAAGTTTTCAGAGTTGATATATAATAGAGCATTAAACCAGTCATTCCAGAACCCAATTGCAGCAAACAATGAAATTGTTGCAATTCCTGGAATTGCTAATGGTACAACAATTTGTAGGAATATTCTTAATTCACTTGCACCATCCATACGACCGGATTCAATGATTGAATCGTGAACGTTCTTCTTAAAGAATGTTCGCATTACAATAATATTAAATGGACTTAATGCCATTGGTAATATTAACGCCCAAATACTGTCTTTTAAGTTCAATAGCTTTGTAACAACAATATAGTTTGGAATCATACCCGCACTAAATAACATTGTCAGTAACGCAAATGTTGTAAAGAATCTACGGTATTTGAATGTATCTCTTGAAATAGCATATGCATACGTTGAAGTAAATGTTGTATTAATAACTGTACCTACAACTGTAATGAATGCTGTAACACCTAAAGATCTTAAGAGTTGATCTTTAAAATCATATAAATATTTATACCCATCGAGACTGAATTCTTTCGGGAATAATGAATACCCATGAACCGTGATTGCTGTTTCACTTGTAAATGATACTGCAATAACGAAAATGAATGGGAATATACATGAGATTGCCAATAGCGCAATCACGATGTTGAAGAAGATATCTGACTTACGTCCAAATTGTCTTACCTCAACACGTTCAATTTTCTTTTTCTTTTTTTCTTGTTTCATTTCTGTACCCCCTAGAACAATCCTGTTTCAGGATCAAGTTTCTTAGCAATATGGTTTGTAGTAATTAGTAAGAAACAACCTACAACTGACTGATAAAAACCAGCCGCTGCTGACATTCCAAGGTCACCAGATGTCGAAATCCCTTTATAAACATAAGTATCAATAACCATCGTAACAGATGTTAGAGGTCCTGAGTTTTGCGGTACGTTATAGAATAAACCAAAGTCTGCTCTAAAGATGTTACCAACTGCTAGAATCAACATGATACTGATAATAGGTTTAATTTGTGGAATTGTAACGTGTTTAATTTGTTGCCAACGGTTTGCACCATCTACAATTGCCGCTTCATAGAATGTTGGATCAATCCCCATAATAGAAGCAAAATACAGAATACTGTTATATCCTAAGTTCTTCCAAACTCCAATAATTGGAATTAAGAAAGGCCAATATTTCTTTTCGTTATACCAGTTAATTGGATCGATTCCGAAGTTTCCTAACATACGGTTCATCGCCCCTTTATCTGGACTTAAGAATGAATACACAAAGAATGAAATAATAACCCATGAAATAAAGTATGGGAATAGCATTGATGTTTGATACACCTTAACTTTTTTCTTACTTCTTAACATACTCATAACAATTGCCAGTGCAACTGCCATCAATGTTCCAAGACCAATAAACGCAATGTTATACAATACTGTGTTTCGAGTCATAAGCCATGCATTATTCGATTTGAATAAGAACTCAAAGTTCTTCATTCCAACCCATTGACTTTCCATAATACTTGCGAAGAAACCATTCGGTGAAAACTTGAAATCCTTAAACGCAACTACGTTCCCAAATACGGGAATATAGAAGAAGAATATCATCCATAACATACCAGGGATTGCCATGGCTAGTAAGGTACCGTTTTTCTTCAAATCCTTCATAAACTTTTTCAAATCCTGTCACCCCAAATTTCTCTCTTGAAAAGGTCTCCCTTTTGACATGCCTATCATAACGCTTACATGCATTGTGAAATAGGAACAAAAGATATGTATAAGTTGACAAATCATAGCAAAATGGTCAAAAGATAGGTTTTTTAGCCTAAAAAGTGCATAAATCATGTTTTTTACATGAAAAACAACTCGATTTTAAAGAAAATCAAGTTGTTTCTTCACACTATATTTTGTTTAATGAACTGATTACAGTTTTTAAGAAATCGTATGTACGATCCATAGAAGCAATATCCAAACGCTCATCAGGAGTGTGAATATCTTCCATAATCGGTCCAAAACTAACAATGTCTAGTTCTGGAAGTTTATCTTTCCAAATTCCCAACTCAAGTCCACCATGGGTTGCAACAACATCCATGTCTTCCCCACGCATTGCTTTGTAGACTTCCAATAGATGTGGTCTAAACTTAGAATTGACATCATAATTCCAGCCTGGATATTTTGAACTGAATTCAATTGTAAATCCTAAACTGTGTGCTAGGTATTCTACTTGATCCATGAGGTTCTCAATAACAAATGCTTGCGTTGCACGCAGGGACACTTGAATGTGTAGTTTTCCATCCTCAATAGCAACAGTACCAATATTCGCTGATGTAATAACTAAGTCTTCGATTGCAAATGATCTTTGAATCATACCGTATGGTAAAAATGCTAGAAGGTTAATAATGCTGTCTGAATCTTCTTTTGATAGAACACGCTCAGTACTACTTTCCTCAAGAATAAACTTAAGTCCAGCATCCGAAAATTCATATTGTGTAAGAAGTTCTTGTTCAACATTTTTAAACCATGTTTTAAATGCGTCAAGATCTTCCACTGCCACTTCAAAGTCTGATTCACGAGTAATGGCATTGACTTTTAAGCCACCATCAATATCCACCAGACGCACATTTGTTTCCTTCAGAGCACGTCTTAGAATGACACCTGCAATCTTATTCGCATTCCCGCGTTCCTTATCAATCTCGCCCCCTGAGTGACCTCCTAGAAGCCCTCGTATAGCGATCTTAACACTGCTTGATGCACGATCTTCATAAGTTAGTGTCTTTGTAATGCTTCCTCGAACACCACCTGATGATGAGATGTAAGTTTCAGATTCACCTGAACCATCAAGTCCGATGCATAATGTTGATTTTAACATTGATGTATCTAAGAATGCAGCACCACTAAGGCCTGTCTCCTCTTCTACCGTAAAGATACATTCCATTGCAGGATGATCTTCCAGTTCATCAAGAACTCCTAACATATAAGCAACCCCTGCTCCATCATCTGCTCCTAAAGTTGTCTTATTAGCATGAAGCCATCCATCACTTGTAATTAATTCAATCGGGTCATGATCAAAGTCATGATCTGAATCTTTATTCTTCTCTGCAACCATATCAAGGTGTGATTGCAACATTAAT
>DEPV01000047.1:8423-17257 GCA_002358955.1 Erysipelothrix sp. UBA3383
GCATCTTCATAACCTTTGCTGGCTTCCTTAAATACGATGACATTTTTCATCTCATCTTGGATGTAACGCAGGTTTCGCTCCTTTGCAAATGCAACGACATAATCGCTGATTGCTGCTTCATTAAATGATGCTCTTGGAATTAAAGATATTTCTCTAAAATAACGCATTGCTGTAGATTCTTTCATGTTTTCTCCTTTACGTTTAAATAATGACTCTATCATATCATATACCTTTGTTTACAGGCTAACTTATGTTAAATTATATCTAAACACAGGAGGGAATATGAAAAACTTTATTAAAGAATTCAAAGAATTTGCAATGCGTGGTAATGCGATTGAACTGGCAATTGGGGTTGTATTAGGTTCAAGCTTTGGAGCCATCGTAAATTCACTGGTTGCTGATATTATCACACCGCTGATCAGTTTACTGACGGCTGGAGCTGATTTTACAACTCTGGCAATTACACTGAAAGATGGTCCAGAACCATTACTCTTGACCTATGGAAACTTCATCCAAGCAGGCTTCACTTTCATTCTGACATCACTTGCAATCTTCTCCATGATTAAAGTCATGAACAGACTTGCAAAGAAACCTGAAGAAATTGAAGAAGAGGAAGAAGCAACACCTGAAGATATCGTTTTATTACAGGCGATTCTTACTGAATTAAAAGCACAAAAAAAACAATAGACTGCAATCTATTGTTTTTTTCTGTCTCTTAAAGTAAAAAAAAATAACACCATTATGTTAGTGTTATTTTTCAATTTATAAAGCTTAATGCTTCATAAATTTTGGTCTCTCCCAAACCATTTCACCACATCCAAGATTCATCACGTCTTGAACAATATTAGTATACCACTTTCAAATATAATTGCAAGCATTATGAAAGGTTTGTGAAGTTTATTTCACTTTTAGACCAAAATAAGCGATTTATTATTTCATTACAAACTTTGTGTAAATTGTATCAAACGTTTTAGACCCTCTTCAACGATTTCATCAGAGCCTCCGTATGAAATTCGAACGTAACCTTCTGTTCCAAAATAGATCCCTGGCACAACTACAAGACGTGTACTTGCTGCCATCTGTTCTGCAAAAGTAATGGAATCCATGCCATACTTTTTAATATTAATAAACACATAGAATGCCCCATCAGGATATGCATATTCAATGTCATGGGCATCCAGTTGTGCAAGCACCACAGCACGTTTATCATGATAATAAGACACCATATCTGAAACATCAAGATCAAGCGCTGTAAGACACGCTTTCTGAGTGAAGTTTGAGACTCCAGTTACTACATTTTGGTGTAATTTGTGCATGGTATCCATCAATTGCAATGGTGCAATCACATAACCCACACGCCACCCTGTCATAGCATGACTCTTAGAAAAACTGCTGACAACAATAATACGATCACGGTATTGTTCAATTTGACGGAATGTAACATAATCCACATCATAAACCATAGTACGGTAAACTTCATCCAAAATAACATAGACATCAGGATACAGTTCTAAAAGTGCAATTAAAGCATCAAAGCTTTCTTGACTGAAGATGGTTCCTGTAGGGTTATTGGGTGAAGCAAAAACAATGGCCTTTGTCTTGGCACTGGCTTTAAATAACAAGGCTTCTTTATTAATTTGGAAATTTGTTTCAGAAATATCCAAAAGAATAGGTTTTGCCTTTGCCATGCTTACTTGTGATTGATACAGCGGAAAGCTAGGTGTAGGAATGATAACTTCATCCCCTTCATCAATAACACTCCAAAGTGCTAGTAAAAGCCCCTCTGTTGCCCCATTAACAACAATGACTTGATCACTGCTAAATGACTCGCCAAAAGCCTGAGATTCAAGTTTTGCAATCTTAGTGCGTAAATCAGTGTTTCCCATTGCTGGTGGATAATGGGTATGATTATCAGCCAAAGCTTGTACTGCTGCATCTTTAATGGCTTGAGGTGTATCTAAATCCGGTTCTCCAATGGTTAGAAAAACCATATCCTCTTCATTTTGATAACGTGCTGCAAAAGCACGAATTCCAGAAAGTTCTACATTCTCAATACTAGATTTCATGTGTATATCTCCAATCATCATAACTATCAAGAGCGATTAGTGGCACTTGTTTACCTTGTACATTCAATACAGTATGACCAAATGGATTAGCATACTGTCCTAACCATGAATTAAACTGACCAAAGATACGAGCAATGATGGTAGCATTCCATCGGTATTCCGAAGACACCCCCACTACAACAATGGTATCAAATGACAATGCCAGTATTTCTTCACGTAATGCTCCAATCATCTCCGGATGCATCGTTTCATAAATGGTCATGATTTCATCCGATTCAATCCCTTTTCTTAAATCAATATAATGATATTGAATTCCTAAATCATCCAATTGTTTGATTGGTGCGGGTCCATCACCCAACACTAAATATTGTTTGCTCATATGCCACACTCCTTTTGTTCATTATTCTATCACAATATCATAAATTTATCTCTTATAATGAAAGAGAATTGAATGATTTATATGCTATAATATTTGAGATATAAAGGGGACCATGTATGAAACAAATATTATTAATGAGCTTGGTCTTAATTCTGGGTTTCACCACAGGAATTAAGGCAGACAATGAGAATCAGGAACCGGTAGAAACCTACCCCTATCCTGTTAACTTTGAAACACTACCCATGGTAAGTGAGAATTACATCTTAGTAGATCGTAAGACGGGTGTTATTGTTGGTGGTAAAAACATTGATGAAAAAGTACACTTTGCATCCATTACAAAAGTCTTTACAGCACTGGCTGCTTTAGAACGTATTGAAAGTGAAGGCAAGTCACTCTCTGATCAGATGGTGATTTCTCCAAATATTTTCCCAATTGATACCTACCTTACCATTGCACAATTCAATCCAGATGATAAATTCACTTATGATGATGTTATTTATGGCTTGATGTTACCTTCAGGTGCTGATGCTGCTAATGCACTGAGTTATGATTTAACAGGAAGTAGTGAAGGACTTGCTGATGATATGAACCAATTGGCTCAAAAAATTGGAATGACCAATACTCACTTTACCAATGTTACAGGTGCAGATGATGATGCTCACCTCTCAACAGTTAAAGATTTAGCACTAGGACTTGAATATGCATTAGAAAATGAAGATTTCATGCGTTATTACAAGGCTGATCGTCACACCTCAGCACCATCACGCATGCATAAAAATGGAATCTCATGGGTTGACTCTACTTTAGAAAGAGCTCAAGCCAATAATTATTCACAAATTATCGGTGCTAAATCAGGGACTACTCAAGCTGCAGAGCGTTCAGTATCGCTTCTGATTGATTCAAAGGGTGATGAGTATATTTACATCAGTACCAATGCAACCCTCAATCAAGCACCATCCATCGTAGTGCATGATGCCATGAAGGTTGTAAATGATCTAGAAATGAACTACCAACGTTATGAACTGTATCTTGAAAATCAAACCATTGATTCAAAGAAAGTTCTTGGACTTGCACATCCTTTAGAATTTAAATTTCCAATGAGCCAACTCTATTATCTGGATGCAACTCAAAACCCTAATTCAATCCGTTATGAATTCATCGACACACCATCTTTCGCCATCAAAGGCATTAAAAAAGGTGATAAGATTGCAACAATGAATGTCTATCATGAAGAAGATCTGATTTATACAGAAGCAGTCTATGCTCAAACTGACACGAACTTAAGTGTTCTGATGATCTTACTGCTTGTCGTACTGACATTACTTGGAATTACATTGATTGTGCTTCTAGTAGCATTAATCTATTCAGCAATCATGCGTAAATTGAATCGAACACGTCGTAAGAAGACACTAAGAAATAATCGTTAAAGATATAAAAAGCTCCTTGATAAAATACAATCTTGTATTTTAAGCCAAGGAGCTTTTCTTATGGACAAATCAATTCTGAATCGATTTTATAATCTGTAATACTGAATGGTGTTTTTGGGTAGATAATGACCCCACTTTTATCAGGATCACAAACATTACCTTCTGGATCTTGAAATTCATTCAATACATCAGCATATTCTTCAGGGTTAAAACGTGACAAGTTCTCAATGTTGATCTTAATCCCTGTTTCGGTATACTCTTGTAAGAAATTATCGATCTCTTCCTGAGTTTTTCCCTGTGTCATGTGCGTGTAATAAAAATTCTCATAGAAGTCCGAAGCAATCACATGAATCTTTTTCTCAAGTGCAGATTCCTTAGGTTTTGATACATTGATATAAACCACAATACTTGCTAATAGAACAAGTGCTAAAGCTACAATCCATACGCGTTTTTCTTTCATACAATTCCCCCGTGATACTCTAGTCAAGTATAAATCATTTTATACAGGCTTACAATAGATTAAAACCCGGTATACACCGGGCTAGAAAGGAACTGATTTAAGTATAGGCAATATAACTCAATCAGTTAAAACAAAACCATGTCTGGCTTTGCTATGGTTCATATTTAAAAGACTAGGCTCTTTTAAATATGGTAACACAAACACGCAAACCATCCTGGCAGTGACGATTTGGGTTTCTGTTCAGTGGAGACAATGAGCCTTATCTTATTCATTTATAAGATAAGTGCCATGATTCCATATTATAGATGCATGATCAGACCTACATCTAGACACATTGTAACACAGGAATGTAAGCGTTGTCATTGCTAAAGATGCATTATGTGAAGAAATCGTGAAAAAGGTCTTAAGTTTGTACTTAAGACCCTATATATTATGATTCTTGACGGATTTTTTCCATCATATTTAATTCTTCGGCAGTAAACACTCGATTCTTTAACAATTCTGGGCGTTTCAAGTAGGTACGGCGTAAAGACTCTTCCAGTCTGAATTTACGAACATTGTCATGATGCCCTGAGATTAGCACTGCAGGTACTTCATCCCCTTCATAGTTAAAAGGACGGGTATAATGAGGATACTCCAGTAAGCCATTTGAGAATGAATCTTCCTCATGAGAGTCCTGAGTAATCACACCTTCAACTAGGCGAATGACAGCATCTGAGATAACCATCGCTGCAAGTTCACCACCTGTTAATACATAATCACCCAATGAAATCTCTAAATCAACATGCTTACGGATACGTTCATCAAAACCTTCATAATGACCACAAACAAAGATTAAGTGTTGTTCATTTGCTAAATCATATGCCACGGATTGTTTGAATTGTTTCCCCTGTGGTGTCATCATGATGACAAGTGATCCTTCAGTACGCGTTGCTTCAATAGCATCAATGACGGGTTGGCACATTAAGACAAGCCCAGCTCCTCCACCGTACGGTTCATCATCAACACGATTATGACGGTCTTTAGTAAAAGATCGCATATCAACCACATCAATGCTGACATGTTCCTTAAGAATTGCTTTCTTAATAATAGAGGTATTAATGAATCCATCAAACATTTCTGGAAATAGACTAATAATTGAAATCTTCATTTTACAAACCTTCCATCCAGTTAACATCAATGCGTTTAATATCCATAAACACACCTGCTACAAAAACTTTATTATAAGGAATCAGTACTTCACGATCCTCAAGTTCAACACGCATGATAGGATGTGCTGGATTATCAATCATTGCAACGACTTTACCAACTTTTTTAAGGTCTACAAAAATATCACAGCCTGTTAAATCAGAGAAGTAATACTCCCCTTTAGGAAGTTCATGACGTAATTCTTTATCAATGTACAACTCCCCTTTATGAAAGAATTCAACATCATTTAAAGAATCCAATCCTTTAAACTTAATCAAGATAGAGCCCTGATGCATGCGTGAAGATTCAATTTCCATTTGTGTTGTTTTCCCATGAAGTTCTAAGTCGACAAGGATACCTGGCTTAAAACGTTCTTTAATAAATTCCGTTTTAGGATAAACTTTAACTTCACCTTTAATACCGTGGGGTTTTTGAATACTCCCAATGTTCATTTTTTCCATAACTACCTCCTACTAATAAAAAAGGATGGAACGCTTCCACCCTTAATATGATTCAAACTTTATTGTTATACGAGTTGATAAGACGCGTGAACCAATGGACATCACTTGGCGAATAGCATGAGCCATAGAACCTTGTTTTCCAATGAGTCTTGCAATATCATCATTAGGCGCATAAATTGCTAGAATCACTTCTTTTTCATTTAAACCTTCTAATCTTTTGACACTCACATTCTCTGCATTTTCCACAAGTGGAGCAACTAAATTATATAGAACATCTTCGATTGGTTTCATGATTACTTACTTAATTTTGATTCGTGGAAACGAGTCATAATTCCTTGACCTGATAGAATTGTACGAACTGTATCTGATGGTTGTGCACCAACTGATAGCCATTTAAGTGCTAATTCTTCGTCAACTTTTACAACTGCTGGTGACTGTGTAGGGTCATAGAATCCAACGATTTCGATAAAACGACCATCACGAGGTGCACGTGAGTCAGCTGC
This sequence comes from Erysipelothrix sp. UBA3383, assembly GCA_002358955.1. Lineage (GTDB taxonomy): Bacteria > Bacillota_I > Bacilli_A > Erysipelotrichales > Erysipelotrichaceae > Erysipelothrix. The sequence continues at coordinate 14,908 of DEPV01000047.1, forward strand.
AACAATTCTGTAGAAAGGTTTTTGTTTTGAACCCATTCTTCTTAAACGTAGTTTAACTGCCATAGTATATTGCCTCCTTGTATTTACTGTAACCATAATACATCATCTTAAATAAGGAGTCAAGTCTTTTTACTTAACTCCTTAAAAATAGTGAAAACGCCACATATCTTTACTCATTACAGCCTTTAAGCAAGTAAAAACCCGTGAATCTGTCTGGATTACGGGTTTAATTGATTATTTAATATCTTTCGCTTTATAGAATGTTCTATTATTCAGAGCAAACATACGGCCACTGAACTCACCTTCTGCTTGATCTTCATAAAGTTTTTCAAACATGTTAGTACGTGCATCAATGTTATCAATGAAGTTTAATAACTCAGCTTCTTTTAACATCGGTACAACCGGTGATCCATAGTCCATTTGACCATGGTGTGATAAGATCATGTGTCTTAGTAGTAAGAACTCTTCACTATCTTGTAGATTAATATCATAAGCAACACGTGTAAAGTTAGCATGCATGATTGAGATATGCCCTACTAATTTACCCAGTGTTGTATATTCAGGTAACATGGATGAAGAATACTCTTCGATTTTACCCATATCATGTAAGATACAACCTGCAAGTAGTAAATCCAGATTATAAATTGGATATTGCTTGCATAAGTTAATTGCCATTTCACACATACCATAAACATGCACTGCTAAACCTGAGACAAAGTCATGGTGGTTACGAGTTGCAGCTGGGTATTGGTAGAATTGTTCTCCGACTAATTCCAAGTTTTTTTCAACCAGTAATTTAACAGTAGGATTTTCAATCATTTCTAAGTAATCATTAATTTTACCTTTTAAGAATGGAACATCATAACTAGATGTAACCACAAAATCATCCAAATGGATTGTCTTTTGATCCAATAAATCAACACGGTGTAGTTTTAATTGTAGATTATTACGGTAGGTTAGAACATCAGCTCCAACACTTAATACCATCCCTACTTTAGTGATGAGTTCTTGCTCTTCACTTACATTCCATAATTTTCCTTCAATGGATCCTGAATTATCTTGTAATGAGACTGATAAGTAAGGTGCACCATTACTTGCAACACCTTTAGAAACTTTTGATACTAAAAGTTCTGTAACAATCTTATCGCCTGATTTAAATTCTCTTATTTTCATTTAAACTCCTTTATTATGACTTAAAACATCATCTAAGTCATCAAATGCCCTGATAATCATATCATAAGTATAGCCACGACTTAAGCAATATCTTATTGTGCGATTTTTTGCTTCATAATAGTCATACTTTTTAGCATAACGCTCATAAGCTTTAGGCAGTGCTATTAATAGATCTTGATATTCTGATTCATCAGAGTATTCTTCAACAAAACTCATAACGACTTCATCAATAATGAAAGGTTCAAACCCTTGTCGTTGTAGGTGTGCTTTCAATTTTGATTCCTTATGTTTGATACTGCCCTCGCGCAGTGTTTTAACAAACTGAGAGGCACGGTACTCAGCTCGTGCTAAACTTTCTGCTACTGGTTCTTGTGCAAGATAATCAACCACTGTTTGAGCATCAAAGCCTTTATTCGTAAGATTTTCTTCAATGCGATAGTTACCATAGTTGAGTGAACGGTAGTAAGCCGTTTTCTCTTCAAGGTAAGCTTCATCATTAATGAAGTTACGACGTTTTAATCGATCCATTACAACATCTATGGATTCCTCACTTAAATCAAAATGATTTCTTAAGTGATTCTTCACTTCAAAGCTTGTATAAGCTCGTTTACTAATACGCAATACCATCTTACGGTATGCCTCATAAATCATTTGTTCATCTTCTAAACGATCAATTTCATTTCGACTCAATTCATCACCTATTTGTAAATTATACTTTTCTAATAGATGCTCATCCACCACAAACATATTGACAGTTTTTGAACTACTTCGTGAAGATTTCACTGAAACAAATACATCTTCATCAAAAATTTCAATAGCATCTATAATATAAGTTCCATGATAACTATCAATAGCAGCTTGGTAAGACTCTAACATTGAGGTTCCAAAGTACTTGGAATCAAATCGTTGTGATTCTTCAAATGAGGTATCACGCAATCTCTTACGTTCCATCTCATCAGCATGAATGAATGCATTCGCTTTTTCTTTAAACTCATCTGAATTATTAAAGTAGTATCCTGTTTCATTCTCTACAATAATACCATCCAGTGGCTTGTCAGGACGGGCAAAGACGGTTAAACCACATGCCAGTGACTCAATATAGGTTAAACCTTGAGTTTCTGTTAGTGAGGCTGAAATGAAGGCATCAGATATTTGATAATAACGGACAACTTCTTTA
>DEPV01000115.1:0-29253 GCA_002358955.1 Erysipelothrix sp. UBA3383
AGTGGACTCTGTTGTTGTAGGGAATTATGTAGGGTCTGATGCCCTTGCAGCGGTTGGTGCAAGTGCACCACTGGGTAATCTTATTATTGGTCTTTTTATGGGGATATCTGCAGGTGCGGGTATTTTAGTATCGCGCTACTTCGGTGCGAAAAAAGAAAAGGACTTAAAAGAAACGGTCCACACCTTTTATCTATTTTCACTGATTGTAGGGATCTTACTAACAGTTGTGGGATATATTATTTCACCGCTTCTATTAGAAATGTTAGGAACTCCTGAAAGTGTAATGCGTGAAGCTATCGTTTACTTACAAATTTATTTTGCAGGAATTTTAGGGCTGGTTATTTATAATACCGGCGCAGGGATTCTAAGGGCTGTTGGAGATTCAAAAAGACCGCTGGTCTACTTGATTATTTCTTCCGTGATTAACGTTGTATTAGACCTTGTGTTTGTTCTTAATTTTCACATGGGAATTGAAGGGGTTGCCTATGCCACACTGATTGCTCAGGGAACTTCAGCCATCTTAGTCAGTATTCACCTGTTTAAAACCACTGATGTTTATGGTTTACGATGGGCATCCATTAAGATGCATCAAGATAAATTAATTGAGATTGTAAGACTTGGTATTCCAACAGGGATTCAACAAATGGTTGTTTCTTTCTCAAACGTCTTAGTACAAGGGTATATCAATGGTTTTGGGGGATATGCTGTAGCAGGATTTACAGCAGCAAACAAATTCAACTCGATTCTTTCACTACCTACTGATACATTCTCACTAACCATTACTACCTTTACAGGACAAAACTTAGGGGCACGTCAGAAAGAACGAGTGACTCAAGGGCTTTCCTTTGTATTTAAGATTACAATGGTAATTTTAGTTGTGATGGGAATTCCTACATTCCTAGCGGCACCACAACTCATTCGTATGTTCTCAGATCAACCTGAGGTGATTGATTATGGGGTTCGTATGCTGCATATCATGATTCCATTTTATCCAATATTGGCAATAACGCAGCTCTTATCAGGGGCACTTCGTGGTTCTGGTTTAACGATGACACCAATGATCATCATGGTCTTCTCGTATACCATTGCACGACAAATATTCCTGTTCTTTATGATGCGTATTTCAGTGAATGTAGATTGGGTCTATTGGTCCTATTCTGCAACATGGGCGCTATCAGCAATCTTAACAATCTGGTATCACAGAAAATCAAATTGGCTTGAATTAGCCTAGAAAGAGGTCTTGTATGAAACGTTGTTATTTAGTAGTGGATGTTCAAAATGATTTTGTCAGTGGTTCTTTAGGCTTTGATAAGGCGCAAGGAGTTGCAGATCGCATTGCACAGGCATGTGCTAGCTTTGATGGGGACTTTGTCTTTACCATGGATACCCATGGTGAAAACTATCTATCCACACAAGAAGGTCAAAACTTACCTGTGATTCACTGTATTAAGGGAACTTCAGGATGGGATGTAGAGTTGGGCTTAAAGCCATACTATGATAAAGCAACTGTCTTTGAGAAAGAAAGTTTTGGCTCACCAGACTTACTTCAGTACTTCAAAGATAACTATTATGATGAAGTTCACATCATGGGACTGGTCTCTAACATCTGTGTTATCTCTTCAGCAGTGCTGGTTAAAACAGCATCTCCTGAAACGAAGATCATTATTTCAAAAGAGCTGACTGGAAGCTTTGATGAGGACCTTAATACCAAGGTATTTGATGTTTTAAAGGGACTGCAAACAGAAGTTGTGGATTCCTACTAGAACAAGAATAAAAGATATCATCATAAAACTATTCTAAGAGAATGAAAACCTACTGAAACAATGTAGGTTTTTTTCCTGTTTAAGTGAAGTATTGGCAGACACATGGTATAATAATCTAGTGAAATGAGGTCTTTATGAAGAAAAAAATGCTTATTATAGCCTCACTAATTGTATTGGCAGACTTAGTGAGTAAAACCGTTGTTCAAAGTAATATGCAATTGTATGAATCCATACCAGTAATCCCAGGATTCTTCTCAATTACATACCTAGTGAACACAGGAGCAGCCTGGTCCATCTTAGAGGGACAGCGTTGGTTCTTTATTGTACTTGCAAGTGGTACCTTGTTTGTACTTGCTCATATGTATCGTAAAGAAAAAGACAACGTATGGTTGATCTCAGGTTTAGCACTGATGATTGCCGGAACCTTTGGAAATTTATTTGATCGTATCGTTCATGGTTATGTTCGTGACATGCTATCATTCATAATCTTTAATTATGATTTCCCAGTGTTCAACATCGCTGATGTCAGCTTATTTATCGGCGTGGGATTGATTGCAATTGCAATCTACTTAGATGAAAGGAAGGAAAAAGCAAATGATTAAAATTACCGTTGAAGACCATTTTGTAAAAGAGCGCATTGACGCCTATATGGCTTTGGTACTTCCAGAATATTCTCGTGGTGTGATTCAGAAATGGATTGAAGATGAGAAAGTATTAGTGAATGGAAACAAAGTAAAAAATAACTACCGTCTTAAAGAAGACGATGAAATCGCCTATGAGATTACGGAGGCAGATACCTCTATTAAACCTGTAGAGATGGATCTTGATATTGTTTATGAGGATGAAGATATTATGGTTGTTAATAAACCTAAGGGCATGATTGTTCACCCATCACCATCCACATTAAACCAAGTGACTCTGGCACATGGTCTTTTAGCTTATACTAAAGATTTATCAGATTTAAATGGGGACTTAAGACCGGGTATTGTTCACCGTCTTGATAAGGATACATCCGGTTTACTGATGATTGCTAAAACCAATAAGGCCCATGAAATCTTAGTTGAAGATCTTAAAGATCGTAAGATTGACCGTGAATACATGGCTTTAGTGCATCACCCATTCAACCACCAATCAGCACTGATTGATGCACCGATTGGACGTGATCCTAAAAACCGTCAACGCATGGCTGTTACAGATCGTAACTCCAAAGTGGCACGTACTCATGTTGAATTGGTAGAAAACTATAAAGAGTATGCCTTGTTCAAATGTAAATTAGATACAGGTCGTACACACCAAATCCGTGTTCACTGTTCATACATTGATCACCCGATTGTAGGAGATCAAACGTATTCTTATAAAAACACACCGCAAACAGAAGGTCAGTGTCTGCATGCTTATCGCATTGCATTTGATCATCCCATTACTAAAGAGCGTATGTCATTTACAAGTGAGATGCCAGAGGTGATGAAGGTAATGATTGAAGTCGCAAAAAGTGAGTCGATTTAATGTTTGATCAGATTCAATATGATGCATGGATGATGACCCTTTCTGAATACTTTATCAAAAATTATGGCTATCAGATTGTTGCCATGCCAAAAAATGTAAAGGAAGTCTGGTTGGTCAATCCCAATCGTGATACTGATCGTATTGTCATGATCAGTTCACTGTCTGTGGATGAATTCAATTTAGCTTCCATTGAAAATCACCGTCGTGTCTTAGCTCAGGTTTATAGTTCACCCCTTGATGGATTGAACATTTCAGTAAACCAAACGATGTCTGAGACGGATGAATATAATGTTGTGGTAGGTCCTGCAAGCAGTTCTGTTTCACCACACTTATCTCAATTTGAAAATATTCAATCGGTATTGAAGGTATCTTCAAACCCACAAAAAGCACTGCAAAAAGCAGTGCATTCATTAAACCGATTGACTCAGAAGAAACAACGTCAAGGATTGCGTAAGATGATTCCTATAACAACTGCAATTACTGCACTTGTTACCATTGTTTATTTTTTATTGGTTGGATTTACCTCATTCAAGAAACTTGATTTTACACTTGGTGCCGTTATGTTTGGTGCTTATTATAAACCCTTGATTGTTGGTGGGAATGAGTGGTTCCGTTTATTAACTGCAGGATTTCTGCATGCTGATGTCTTTCATCTTCTGATGAATGTTTTTGCACTTAATATGATTGCCCGTGTTGCAGAACCAGTTCTTGGGAAATGGAAATACATGGCCCTTTTATTACTGGGTATCATCACAGGGAACCTCTTTGTCTTCATTCGTAATGAAGCAACTGTAGGCGTTGGATTATCAGGTGGTATCTTTGCTCTGATGGGATGGCTTGTAGTCTATCTCTTTGAGTCAGGAGCCTTCCAAAATAAAAAACTACGTAATGAAATTATATCCACACTTGCAATTAACGTAATGATCTCAATGATGCCAAATATTTCATTCATGGCTCACTTAGGTGGTTTTATTACCGGTGTTTTCTTTGCAGTGATTGTCTCAAAACACAAGGACTGGGAACTCAACCGTAAAGCAGCACTCATCATGAGTGTCATCATGATTGCTACTATGGGCTTTATGACTGCTAAAAACAGTGACTATGAAACCCTTCCAGCACTTGATACTGCCTTGATTGCATCATGGTATGAGCTGGGATTTGAAAATTATGCATTTCGATTATTTACCGTACTAAAATAGGAGAGACACAATGAAACGACAAGATACGATATCATGGGATACCTACTTTATGGGTTTAGCACATCTTTCAGCACTGCGTTCGAAAGATCCATCAACCCAAGTAGGAGCAGCCATTGTTAATAACAGCAATAAGATTGTAGGCATTGGCTACAACGGGTTTCCTATGGGTCTGAGTGATGATGAATACCCATGGGCTCGTGAAGGTGGTTTTACCGATACAAAATATGCTTATGTAGTGCATGCTGAATTGAATGCAATTCTCAATGCAACATCCAATTTACAAGGATGCAGTATTTATGTTTCTTTATTCCCATGTAATGAATGTGCTAAGGCCATTGTTCAAGCAGGTATTAAAACTGTTGTCTATGAGGATGATAAGTATGCTGATACTGAGTCTGTCATTGTTTCAAAACGCATTCTTACAGGTGCCGGTGTTACTTTACGCCAATTAAAAACACCCGTTAAACTTAGTCTAACGGATGTCCAATAGTATTTTCAGTATTAACGAAGTGAACTTTAGCAACATTGTATAGTTCCTTCTCACCATAACGTTCTACAAACTCAAGGATTGCAGGTGTCACTTGTTTCCCGCCTCCCTTAGGGAAGGTCATATCGTATTTTGCTTCCATCTTATCGAAGTAATCAAGGAAACTATAACGGGCAATAATGGCACCACATGCAACACTGATGAATTGGTTTTCTGCCTTTGTTTCAAAGATTAAACCTCTAAAGACATCAGGTTCATTTCTTAAATGGTTATAGTATGATTTCTCAACCAAGAATTGGTCGATGATCACATGCTTTGGCATGGTATAACGATTTCGTAAATGAACAAATGCTTGATTGTGAAGTTTGGTTTTTATGACATTCAGGTTTTGGGTACGATGTACGACATTGTACTTTGCATTATCTAAAATGAGTACGGAGTGTTTGAGTTGTTTCATCAATATGGGTCCCAGTTTACGAATGATTGCATCATTCATCTGCTTGGTATCCATGATGGCATCGATGGGTAGGTGTTGATAATCTTCTTCATCTACAATTGCTGCACAAACAACAACAGGACCAAAGTAATCACCGGTTCCAACCTCATCACTACCCGCTTGGGCTTTACCCAAGAGTTCTTGTGAAAGGTTTGAATTCTTTTGAGAATTTGTTGATTTGCCTTTAGCTTCAGGAATCTCTTGCTTTGAAAAAGAAGCAGCATAAAAGTCAGCGTTTTCGCCGGCAAATACAACTTTATTACTTGTATAAACGGTGATCGTGACTTCGCTGTTCTTCACTTGGAATTGCGAATACTGGATATCAGTACGGCGTTGCCAAGTTTTTGTTTTATTATTGAGTACCGCGATTTCTTGCGGTGTTAATGTTAGACTAATTGTTTTCATACCTATAATATAAGCCATTTGGGAATAAAAACATAGTCTGGATGTAGATTTCATGATTGATTTGAATCAGAGTCTACTAGAATGGGAGAATTTGTATGTTTGAAATTCCTTTTAATTTATTAATTTATGTTAACTTTGTACTGATCATTTGGTTTTTGGTCGACTTGTACCGTGGGTACAAGCGTGGTCTTTTACTTCAAATCTTAGATTGGGTCAGTACCTTTGTTGCACTTTTTGTAGCTTGGCTTTTCTCCAATCCTTTTGCTCAGGCCTTCCCATGGTTTTATTCTGCAAAAGGGATCGGAGTAGCAAGCATTGATGCTGCAATAGCACTTCAAGTCAACCGTTTGGTCTGGCTTTTAATCCTTTTTGTAGGCCTTAGATTACTGATGTTACTACTCACACCACTTGCAGGATTTATCTCAAAAATGCCACTGATTAAACAAGTCAACTCCAGTATTGGAGGGGTATCTTCAGTCCTATTATTTGGTGTGAAGCTAATCTTAGTGACATTCTTCCTGACTTTTCCAATTGTTAAGAATGGTCAAGAAGTCATCGATGCTTCAGTCTTAAAACATGTTGAAAAACTAACACTGCCTCTGTTTGAAATGATGGATTCAACCATCTCATCCAATACGGCTTTACAAAGTATCATCAACCACCAAGAATTAGATGCAACACAAACTGAGAACATGGTGGAATGGTTGCGTGGATTAAACTTCTCAACCAATGAAATTATGGAGTATTTAGATCGTTATGAATAATGTTAAACACACTTTAGAATTTGATATTGTACTAGAGCAAATCGCAGCATTTGCTTCTTTTTCATTAGGAAAACAAGCCGTTTTAGATACTGAACCATCGTATTCAAAACTGATTGTAAACCGTCAATTAGCACAGATGAGTGATGCATTAAAGTTGGTGAGTGAAGAAGGTAGTTTTGGATTGAGTGGCTTAAGTGATATTCGTCCAATTGTTAATCATGCTGCTAAATCAGCAACACTACACCCTGAAGACCTTGCACTGGTTGCACGATTTATCTCAGGGATTGAAACCATCAAGAATCAATTTGAAGCTCTTGAGTCTTCCTACCCTCATCTTAATGACTTATTTGAATCGCTGATGCACTTAAAACAGTTGCACGGAGATATTAAGTTTGCACTGGGAGATGGGACACGAGTTTTAGACTCAGCATCATCTCATCTTAAAGAAACACGTCGTGAAATTGCACGCCTTGAAGGATCGATTGATAAGCGCCTTCAAGATTATATGAGTAAACACAGAGACAGTCTGAGTGAACAAATCATTTCACTGCAACAAGGTCGTCAAACCTTCCTGATTAAACCATCCGAGAAAAACAAACTGGAAGGAACAATTTATGGAAGTTCAGCAAGTGGACAATCACTTTACTTTGAACCTTCATTTTTATCACGTTATCAAAACGAATTGAATCAATTAAAACATGCTGAGAGTCTTGAAGTTGACCGTATTTGTGCACAGTTATCAAGTGGTGTCATGCGTGATGCAATTCAACTGGATGCTAACCTTGAGACTGCTACATTACTGGATGCACTGTTTGCAAAAGCTAACTGGGGATATCGTAATGAAGCGGTTGTAGGAACACTTACTGAAGATCATCTTTACATTGAAGAGGGAAGACACCCCTTAATTGATCCTAAAGTTGTCGTATCTAACACCTATCGTATGATTCCACCCCATCAAATGATTCTGATTTCAGGACCTAACACAGGGGGTAAGTCAGTATCTTTAAAGACCATAGGTCTAACTGTATTAATGACCCTATCAGGCTGTCCTGTACTTGCTGATAAGGCAGAAGTCATGATGGTAGACCAAATCTTTGTAGATATTGGAGACCAACAGTCCATTGAAAAAAACTTGTCTAGTTTCTCTGCGCACATTGAAACCATCAAGCAAGTTACTGAATCTGCAAGTGCACACAGTTTAATTCTACTGGATGAATTGGGTTCACAAACCGATCCTTTAGAAGGGGAAAGTCTATCCATGGCAATCCTTGACTACTTCAGAGAAAAAGGATCTTTTGTAGTAGCAACCACACACTTTAGTGGTCTTAAGAAATACGGAACTTTACACCATGATATCTTAGTGAGTTCAGTTGCTTTTGATCTAGAAACACTTAGTCCTACCTATCAATATCAAGAGAATATTATGGGGGATTCCAATGCTTTTGCAATTGCAAAACGCTTGGGTCTGAATGAAGATATTATTGATGCTGCTTTCTCATACAAACAAGAAAGCCAATATGAAGCAGACCATCTGATTGAAATCTTAGAGTCTAAAATTCAAGATACTGAACGCATGAAAGAAGAACTGGAAGAACAAACCAAACTTCTGGATGCGTCCAAACTTCATTTAGAAGAACAAGAACGTCAGTTAAAAGCACGTTTTGAAAAAGAAAAAGAAACTTTAATTCAAGAACAAGAAGCCATCTTACAGACTAAACTTCAAGAAGCCGATCAGCTGATTACCAAGATCAATGAATCATCACGTCCTGATTTCCGTAAAGAAGCACGTGAGTCCATTGCTACCATGATGGAAGAAGCAAGTCCGGTTGATGAAGCCATTAAAGTTGGAGATCGTGTTTCTTTAAATGCAACCAACCAAGTGGGAGTTGTCGAATCCATTGAACGAAAGACTGCATTTGTCTCAATTGGTGGATTGAAAGTCTCAGTCAATCTGAATAAGATTACAAAACTAGCAGAACCCGTTGTTAAGAAACGCAGTAAAGTACGCCGTTCACACTCTGTTAAAACACTATCGACCCATCAACTTGAAACCAATGTCATTGGAATGCGTGTTGTTGAAGCATTACCGATTGTGGATAAATACATTGATGAGTGTGCTGTACACAATGTTAAAAAAGCACGCATAGTTCATGGTCATGGAACTGGAGCACTACGTACTGCCATCCATGATGCCCTAAGACGCAATAAACATGTTGCAAGTTTTGAACTGGCAACCTTGGGTGAAGGGGGTGCAGGTGCTACGATTGTACACCTTAAATAATGAACCAAACCATTCATGAAAAACTTGAGCTTTTACCCACTGATCCAGGTTGTTACTTAATGAAAAATATTGCCGGGGAAATTATTTATGTGGGTAAGGCAAAGAATCTTAAAAATCGAGTGAGTTCTTACTTCACAGGAAGTCATGATAACAAAACGACTAAAATGGTTCGTAACATTTATACTTTCGATTTTATTATTACTTCAACAGAAAAAGAGTCTTTGATTCTTGAAATCAACCTGATTAAAGAACATCGACCACCATTTAATATCTTATTTATGGATGATAAATCCTATCCGTATCTAAAACTCAATCGTGAAGGGATTCCTAAAGTCAGTGTCTCGCGCGATCGAAAACACAATCCAAAATTTATGTACTTTGGTCCTTATCCCGATGCTACTGCAGCCCGTAATATGGCCCGTGTCATCTCTGATTCAGAACCGGAAGAAGGGGTTTTATTACCCAATACCAAAGCAATTTATGCACAGTTTAACAGAACACAAAAAGAATATACAGATGAAGAGATTGAGGCATGGCGAAGTGATGTCATCAAGATTCTTAATGGTAATACAGAATTCTTCATTAAGACCATTACTGAAAAGATGCAATTAGCAGCTGAAGATTTAAATTTTGAACTGGCACAACTCTACAAAGAAAAGCTGGAAGCCTTAGTTTATATTTCTGATAAACAACAGGTTCAATTTGCAGCTCATGAAACCTTCGATATGTTCAACTATGCTTATAAACAAGGGTATATTGCTATTGTAGGACTGTTTGTAAGACAAGGTCGCTTACTTGAAAAAAGTATGGCGATTGTCAGTTGTCTTGAGGAACCTACAGATGCTCTGATTTCATTTGTGGCTCAGTTCTATGAGACTCAGCCACTGAGCAAACGTGTCTATGTCCCATTTGATGTGGATACTGATAACCTGAAAGAAATCCTTGGTACAGATGTCATTCATGCACAACGTGGTAAAAAAAGAAGTCTGATGGACATTACTTTACGTAATGCTCAAAACCAATTGGAAGATCAGTTTACCCTGTTACGTGATCGCTCAGCCTTCAAAGAAGAGGCTCTTGAACAGCTGCAAGAAGTACTGCAATCATCACAATACTACTCACGCATTGAGATCTTTGATAACTCCCATATCTCGGGTAGTTATGCAGTATCAAGTTGTGTTGTTTATGATGATGGAGAACCCAATAAGAAACAATACCGTCGCTTTAAACTATCCAGTGGTAATGATGATATTGCCGGTATGAAAGAAGTCATCTACCGTCGTTATTTCCGCTTACTTACAGAACAAGGCCGCATGCCTGATTTAATACTTGTGGATGGTGGAGTAGCCCAGGTCAATGCTGCTAAAGAAATCCTTAACAGCCTTGGCTTATCAATTCAAGTTGCAGGACTTGTTAAAGACAGCCGTCACCGTACCCATGGTCTACTAAACAGTAATCTTGAACAACTGGACATCAAACAGGACAGTGCCTTATTCAAGTTGATGGTTCAGATGCAAGATGAGGTTCACCGTTATGTTATTTCGTATCATAAACACCTGCGTAAGGTCGGTATGACCAAATCGATTCTTGATGAGGTCAGTGGACTTGGTAAAGTGCGTCAGAAAAAACTCTATGCGAAATTCAAGAATTTAACCAGCATTCGTAATGCCACACTGAACGAACTTCAAGAGGTATTACCAGAACAAGTTGCGATCGACTTGTTTGACATATTACATATCAATTGGAAGGGGTAGAACACATGAGTATAAAAAAATTAGCAATCTATGACTCTGGACTTGGAGGATACTGTGTTTTTCATGATTTAAAACAACACTTTCCACAATTGGAAATGACCCTTTTTGCAGACCAAAAGAATGCACCTTATGGAAATAAGTCCTATGAAGACTTACTTGATGTCTCTATTAAAGCCATTGAGTCTATTGCACAATATGGTTACACCGATATTCTAGTAGCTTGTAATACCATCAGTGCTACAAGTCTTAGTACTTTAAAGTTGATGTTTCCAGATCTTAATATCATCGGTATTATAGATCTAACAGTTGCACAGGTAGAAGGTGATGATGTTGCAATACTAGCAACTCAAGCTACCATCGCTTCTAAAGTCTATCAGACCAAACTTGCAGATAAGAATGTTACCGGCATTGCCCTTTCCAAACTGGCTAATCTTATTGAATCCTTAACACCTGATGAAACGATTAAGTCTTATCTTGAAAGCTTTGATGAGCTTTTAAAACCTTATGATACCTTGGTACTGGGATGCACTCATTACCCTTTGATCAACCCTATCTTAAGGGAAGTTGTTCAAGGAGACTTATTAGACTCACGTGTTGCCATCCGCAACTACCTTGAACCCTTAGTATCATCATCAACAGGCACTCATAAAGTACTTACCAGTGGCTCTTCCAACACATTGTCACAACAAATCGAATCACTATTTAAAGAAAAAGTGGAGGTAGACCTATGGAATTTATAGTATGCAGTGATAATCATGGTAATAAAGCAGTCCTGGATCAGATTCTAGCACAATACCCACAAGCAGAATGTTTCATTCACTGTGGTGATAATGAATTGAGCAATGAGGTTATGAAGCCATTTGTTGCAGTTACAGGAAACAATGATTACTTTCATAAGTATCCAGAAGTACTCATCACACAAGTAGGCTCCATGCGTATTTTAATCACTCATGGTCATACCCTACCTTTTGGTAATCGTGTTGCTGCATTAGCACAACTTGCTAAGAAACACGATTGCACAGTTGCATGTACAGGACATACCCATGTTTATATGGATAAGGAAGTGGATGGAATACGCATTCTAAACCCGGGTTCTTTATTTTATAACCGTGATGGCAGTAAACCATGCTACATGCACATCACAACGGATGGTCATGTCATCCAGTCTGTGACACGCATCGAAATATAATCAAAAAAGATACTATAAAACCCATAATTTATAATGTGTAAATGTGTGTTTATGGTATACTTAATAGAAACAATAAGGAGGAAATACTATGTTTTATCCAGAACTATTTGCAGGAACTTTCGGGTTGATTGTGATTCTAGTATTATTAGTTTTATTCTTTACATTTATTCCAGTGGGATTGTGGATTACTGCAACATTCTCAGGGGTTCGCATTAAGTTATTCACATTGGTGGGAATGCGTTTGAGACGTGTTATGCCATCTCGTATTGTAAACCCAATGATCAAGGCTACAAAGGCTGGGGTACCTTTGGATATTGATGAACTGGAAGCACACTATCTAGCAGGTGGTAATGTTAACACATTGGTTGATGCGCTGATTGCTGCTCAACGTGCCAACATTCCATTAGACTTTGAAAGTGCTGCTGCAATTGACTTAGCAGGACGAAATGTTCTAGAAGCTGTTCAAGTATCAGTAAACCCTAAAGTGATTGAAACACCAGTCATTGCTGCAGTATCCAAAGATGGTATTGAAGTGATGGCGAAGGCACGTGTAACAGTACGTGCTAACATTGAACGTCTTGTTGGTGGTGCTGGTGAAGAAACCATCATTGCTCGTGTTGGAGAAGGTATTGTAACTACAGTAGGGAGTTCAAACTCTCATAAAGATGTCTTAGAAAACCCAGACAGTATTTCGGAAACTGTCCTTAAAAAGGGACTGGACTCAGGAACTGCTTTTGAAATCCTATCGATTGATATTGCAGATGTTGATGTGGGTCGTAACATTGGTGCACAACTTCAAATGGATCAAGCCCAAGCTGATAAGAGCATTGCTGAGGCAAAAGCGGAAGAGCGTCGTGCTATGGCGGTTGCGATGGAGCAAGAAATGGTTGCTGAAGTTCAAGCGATGCGTGCTAAAGTTGTTGCCGCTGAAGCTGAGATTCCTCTAGCCCTATCAGAAGCGCTGAGAAGTGGTAAGATGGGTGTAATGGATTACTACAACCTACAAAACGTACAAGCCGATACAGGCATGCGAGAGTCCATTGCAGCTGGATCAACTGAAGAAAAACATAAGTAATGATCGGTGATTTAATCTCTGAATTGCTCGTTCCAATCGTCATTGGTATTGCTGCAATTGCAATAACGGGGATGAGCAAAAACCAAAATCAACAAAATAAGGCTTCAAAATTCCAAGAATGGATTAAAGCTTTTGAGGAACAGGCCAATCAAAGTTTTGATGATGAGGACTATAATGATCATGGAGCGATTCCAACACATCTTTTTGAAGATAGTGGACAGGAACATTCACAGACACGTGATCATCGCATCTTTGAACAAGCACAAAAGATTGATGCACACAGCGAATCTTTACCACGCAAACGCTTGGTTGACGAAAAAGTCACTTTAAAAAAGGATACGCTTAAAAAGCAAAATCTTGCAGTAGTCTCTAACAAAATACAAGCTAAACCTAAACATCTGGTTAAAAGTACAGTATTTAGAGATCAAGAAGAAGTACAAAAAGCAATTATTTATGGTGATATTCTCGGGACTCCAGTGAGTCGTAAAAGAAATCGCTAAATCATAGATTGAATTGAGCACCTCTAAATGAGGTGCTTTCCTATTACACTCTTCAAAAATTAACCATGCCATCATAGAATTTGTACGTATTTAAGATACATCTGGATTAAATTGGGAGCGTATAAATATGAAGTATAAACGCCAAGGCAAATGAAGGGTGCAAAAGCAATCTTCCTCAATGTCTTTTGGCCTAATATCACTATCTTAATAGCGACATAGAGACTTGCTGTTATCACACTGATGCAATAGGCAAGTATAATACCAGAAGGTCCTAATAGGGTACTTGATACTGCTAATAACTTAACATCACCAAAACCAATACCTTTAGTAATGTATGCAAGCAATCCGAAAATCATTAATACTAAACCAAAGAGAATAAGCAACTTGCCTAAATTATTCTTAAGTATGAGTGATTTCAAAATTCCCAAACTCAATATGATGAGTTGAAAGCGATCATTAATAATAAAAGTCTGTATATCAATTAAAGCAATGATCATTAGAATACTCATCAAGAGTAGTGCAAAGACATAATGATATGTTAGTCCTAGACAAAGGTAAGATACGACGGATAAAAGTCCACAGATAAATTCTATTATAGGGTATTCTAATGATAAAGGTGTACCACACATGCGACATTGACCTTTATAGCGGATATAACTAATAATAGGTAGCAGGTCTTTGGGTAGTAAATTGTTTAAGCAAACATCACATTGAGAACGAGACCATACTACGGATTTCTTAATTGGTAATCGATGTGCCACCAATAAAATGAATGATCCAAGGATGGTTCCTACTATGAATGAATAAAGTATCATGCTACATCTCCCTTGATTATGGTATAATTAATTAGGAAATGAATGAGTATTATCCTACTAAATTTGAAGCAATTCTTAGAATTTCCAGACAAGTGGTTGATTATTCGATTTATTATCAAATAAACATTGATATCATCATTAAATTTTGGTATTATTGTCTAGCATGTCTACGTAGCTCAGGGGACAGAGCACGCGCCTTCTAAGCGTGTGGTCGGAGGTTCGAATCCTCCCGTGGACGCCATATTTTAATCAAACCCACTGTTTAGTGGGTTTTCTTATGTGAAAAACTATAAATCGTACCAAAATCGTAACAAAATCGTAACAATTAATCTGGAAAGTAAGGTAAAATCTTTAAATACTTATAAAGTAATCCAGATTATATTCTAATAAAAAAAATATTCCGATTTATGCTCTATGCACTCTATTTAGGGAAGGGTGATAAGGATGC
Organism: Erysipelothrix sp. UBA3383; assembly: GCA_002358955.1. Classification (GTDB taxonomy): domain Bacteria; phylum Bacillota_I; class Bacilli_A; order Erysipelotrichales; family Erysipelotrichaceae; genus Erysipelothrix. The sequence goes on from DEPV01000115.1 coordinate 14,683, forward strand.
ATGAATCAGTAGTACAATTAATAGTAGTATCTACGACAGTAATTATTGGACTAAAAATTATTGGTCTGGTCGGAGAAATAAAAAAGAGACGTCGTTTTAGGAAGCAAATGGAACAATTGTTGAAAACATCATTGCAAGTTCCAGTATCTGATTTTCTTAAAATGAGATCATATAAAGAAAAAGGATCACGTACGTTTGAAACAAGTCTTAATGTTATAACAGGTGTTTATGTGCTGATTAACAATACTAAGAATAAAGTGTATGTAGGACAAAGTAAAAATGTATTTACACGAGTTAACAATCATTTTATCGGAAGTGGTAATGGTGATGTCTATGCCGATTACAGATTACAAGATAACTTCGAGGTTCGCTTAGTGCCTTTAACAAACTCACAATTTTACTCACTAGATGCATTGGAGAAATCTCTGATTGAGTTTTTTAATGCAGCTGAGCGGGGCTATAATAAAAATAAAGGGAATGGTAGGACTTACCGTCCCCACGAAACATAAGTAACGTAATGAAAAGCACCTTATATAGAGTGCTTTTTTTCTAATATCAAGGTACAAATTGTTCTTTTTGTTTAAATCATAAATAAAGTATCAAAAACCCTTTACCTTATTATATGATTAGTATAGAAGCACTGTAGGGGAGGAAGTTAAATGATGCAAAGAAGACAACATATACCTGTAAACCATAAAGAAAGAATGCGTATGCAAAGAATCCATAATCATCACATTGATAATAGAGAATGCAAGTGTGAAACTTCATCATCGATGTATGATCCTGATGTATTAAGTGAACAAATAGCCGAGAAGATCACTGCAATAAACGCTGAGCGTAATGCAAAGATAAAAAGACTGATAGCATCAGAGATTAAGGACTCAAAGAAATCAAATCAAAACATATTGGAATCTGTGAAACGAAATCGTTTATCCATATTCCTATTTGTAGTGATTCTAATGGCAATGGGACCTGTGGGATTTATGTTTGATGAACAAATTGGTATCTTCATGATGACATTTTTAGTGTGGGAAACCATAAATATTGTAATTGATAATATTGAGATTAAGATTGAAGATAGTAATCCACGTAAGCCAACAATTGTAGGACGATTGAACATTGTGAAACTCATCCTATTAATGATTATCAGTTACATTATCTTGCTTCATACTTTCTATCTGAAATAAGATCTTATGTTAAGTGGGTACTATGGATTGACAAAAGGTAGCAATATTATAAGATTATCGTAGCGAATTGATAATTTATGATATGGGGGATAAATAAATGTCAAAAAATAAAAAGATTTTGTTCCAAGTTGGGATTGCAGTAGTCGTACTTATCATGGCGGTTTTATTGTTTATGAAATTAAGTAAAAAAGTATATGCACTAGAACTTCTAGGTGAATCAGAGATTACTTTAGAATATGGACAAACCTTTGAAGACCCAGGATTCAAAGTTTTTCTAAATGATAAAGAACTTGAGGATGAAACATTGGTTTCCATCCTAGAAGGTGATTTTGATGAAACCAAAATTGGTACTTATATCTTTAAATATCAATTAAATAGTAATGATAGCGTGTTTTTAGAGCGTGAAGTTACAATTGTGGACACTGAAAATCCAACGATTACACTTAAGGCTTCCGAAGACAAATTATATGTAGGGGACACCTATAAAGAAGTAGGCTTTAGTGCTACTGACAATTATGATGGTGATATCTCTGAGGATGTGAAGGTTACAGGTGCGGTAGATACAAGCAAAGCAGGTACTTATAAACTCACTTATACAGTTGCTGATTCATCAGGCAACACTTTCGAAGTGATTCGAGAGGTTACAGTTGAGGAACAACCTGTAATAGAAGAGCCTAAAACTAATGATTCTCCAAATAACTCAGGTAATAACTCAAATAGTAATTCAGCAAATAAATCGGGCTCTAATAACTCTGCAAGTAATGTTGTAGCAGGAGCTGGACCAAGTAATGGTGGACCCGGTGTTTCTCAAAACTCTAACCCACCTGCTCAACGCATTTCCCCTATAAAAACTGTAAACAACTCCAGTAATGAGATCATTCGTTTTAACTTTACAAAACAAGGAATTTACTTAGAAGGTGTTCAGGATGCAGGAGTCAATGTTGTAGGACTTCTATCCAGTTCAGGATCTTTAGTAAAAGAGTTTAGTGCACAACAAGCTGGAACACACTATAACTTTAATTTAGCACTCCAAGATGTAGCCAATGGAACTTATACCTTAGTATCTAAAGATGGCAATCTTCCATTATTAAATAAAATGGCTGCAGATCGTAAGATTAAACAAGCAAAAATTGGTAACAAATTAGTAACTATCAACTACCCTAATAATAAGGTTGAGATCACGATTGCTAACCACGTATACAAATATGACATCGCAATCAATGCCGGACATGGTGGTACTGATGGAGGTGCTTATGCAAATGGTATTAAAGAAAGTGAAATCAACTTAAAGATATCTCTCTATGAAAAAGCAGCCTTTGAGCGTCATGGCTTAAAAGTATACATCAACAGAACAAGCAATGACACTTATGGTGAAGAATCGGGTCCAAGTGATTGGCCGCGATTAAGACGTTCAGCTTATAAGATTGGTGAGATTGCTACAGTATCACGCTATGCCTACAGTAATCATCACAACTCTGGAAGTACTAAATCCAGTTGGGAAATTCTAGTAAATGCACGTGCTACTGCTCAAGATTTAGCAATTGAACACCGTGTTGGTGATGCATGGACTTCAATCTATGGGAAAGCAATGCCAGGACTTACCATCTATACTAAGAATTACGATACCAACGCTATTGTTAATAAGAAGAATGGACCAGGTCATGGTTTCTTAGATTGGTATGGGATGCAACGAGTACCTGATATGTTATATCAAGAGTTCATTCCTACCTATGAGCATATCTACCTTAGCAATGCAGCAGATGTCACATGGTATACTGCAAATGGTGATGCCATCATGAAGCAAATGGCAGAAGCAAAAGTGAAAGAATATGTTACAGCGATGGGTAAAACTTACATTGCACCTTAAGCGTTTAAAACAGCATGAATTGTGCTGTTTTTTTATACATTTAGACAATTGAATTCAATATCGCATCAATTTGTTCAAACCCCTTATACAATGAGGGTTTCCCAGTATTATCTCTGCTTCAAAACTGGTGAATATTATCAACAACTGTGGTAAAATATTTTAGTGTGAGGTGTTGCATGGATAACTATTATGATCAATGTATGAAAGAGATTAAAGAATGTATGGAGCAAGGCGATATGAGTGCTGCTTTAAAACTTGTACAACAAGAATTAGAGATGCCCTATGTCCCAGAACCCTACTTTAGTCAATTGCAAGATTACCTTAATGATATTGTAGTTGATACAAGACCCAGGTCACAGTTTTTTGAGACGGTTGAAGCGATTGAGGAAGCTTTACAAGGCAATGAATCTTTGCAACAGAAAGCCATCTTATCACTTGAACGCATGAACTTAAGAAGTCATGTAGAATGGTGTGAGGATGTATTATCAAATGCTATGATTGCTGATTGGATCAAAAAACAAATTCTTTTATTTATGATGGAACAGGAAATGAATCACTCATTTGAGGTATTTCTGGATGGTGAATTGATTGCTATTAATATAGGATCACTGAAACATCCACAAAGTGGAACTGTTTATGAAACCTGTTTAATGGAACTTCAAGATGCTCTTGAATCAGACAACCCAAGCATGTTGATTATGTGTGTTGGGGAACTTGATTTCATCGCTTTAGAAAGCTTCCCACATGAATTAAAAGAAATTAATGCACAGTCAATCATCAAACGTGTGCAGTCCTACTTTTAGGTTAAAAACCACATAAAATGGGATGAAATGTGTTTTAGCACTCAAGAGTTGACAGTGCTAATCGATATGTTATAATAGATTGGAACTTACGGAGGATATTATGAAATCTACATGGACATTAAATGAAAACTCAACAGGAGAATTAATTGTTGAAGTTGATGGAAAAGCTTGGGAAGTTGCTCAAGAAAAAGCATTAGAAAAATTATCAAAAGATGTTGAAGTACAAGGCTTTAGAAAAGGTCATGCACCAAAACATTTAGCAGAAAAACAAATTGGAGCTCAAACACTTCTAAACGAAGCAATCAATAACGTTGCTAACGACGCATTTGTTGCTGGAATTGTTGAACAAAAATTAGAACCGGTTGCACAACCAACTCTAGATATTAAAGCTATGACTGATACAGAATTAACATTATCATTCGCAGTTGTTGTTAAACCAGAAGTTACATTAGGTGAGTACAAAGGCATCGAAATCGCTGCTGAAGACACAACCGTAACAGAAGAGATGGTTAACGCAGAATTAGAACGCATCCAAGAAGAAAACGCACAATTAGTTGTTGTTGAAGATGCAGTTGTTGAAAACGGACATACAGTTGTTATTGACTTTGAAGGATTCAAAGATGATGTAGCATTTGAAGGTGGAAAAGGTGAGAACCACCACTTAGAAATCGGATCAAACTCATTCATCCCAGGATTTGAAGAACAACTAGTAGGTATGAAGACAGGCGAAAGCAAAGACATTGAACTTTCATTCCCAGATACATACCATGTTGAAGAATTAAAAGGACAACCAGTAGTATTCAAGGTTGCACTACACGAAGTTAAAGTACGTGAATTACCAGAATTAAACGATGATCTTGCAGAATTATTAGATCAAGAAGGTGTTACAACTCTAGATGAACTTAAAGCGTCAATCAAAGAGAAATTAGAAACACAAGCAAAAGCAACAGAAGAAGATCGCGTCAATAACGAACTTGTTCTAGCAATTAGCGAAAACGCAACAGTTGAAATCCCACAAGCAATGATCGACGAAGAAGTTGAGCAAATGTTCCAAGAATTCAACCAACGTTTAGCACAACAAGGAATGAACATTGAACTTTATACACAAATTTTAGGTCAAACTGAAGAAGGTATTAAAGCTGAAATGGCAGAAGATGCAAAAGCACGAGTACGCTCACGCCTTGTATTAGAAAAAATTGCAGAAACAGAAGAACTAAAAGTTGAAGAAGCAGAAGTTGATGCAGAGTTTTCACGTATCTCAGAAATGTACGGTATGGAAGTAGAACAAATCAAACAACTTGTTTCACCAGACGCTGTTCAATACGATGTATTACTTCGTAAAGCAATGGAATTAGTTCAAGCTTCAAAAGCTTAATTACTAACCAATTAAAAGACGCTTAGCGTCTTTTTTATCCTAAAGGAGGAGATATTATGACAAAAGATACAACGACCATGAATTTACCAATTGTGGCTACTCGCGGAGTGGTTGTTTTCCCAGAGCAAGAAATTATGATTGAAGTTGGGCGTATGCGCAGTATTACTGCAATTAATGAAGCTGAGAAATTCTTTAATGGCCATGTCGTCCTTGTTAGTCAACGTGATATCTTAATCGATGATCCACAGGAAGAAGATTTATACGAATATGGAAGTTTAGTCCATATTAAAACAGTAACGCGTAAACAAGGATTTTTACGTGTTACATTCAGCGGTATTTCTCGTGTACACATTGAGAAGATTACTGATGATTCAAAGATGTTATTTGGACGTGTTGAAACATTAGAAGATTCTTATGGGGATGCTAATGAAGAATTAGTATTAATTCGTAAGATTAATGAAGAGATTGAAAATGTAACCATTCAAAACATGAACATCCCTTCAGAAGTTTTAGCACATTTAGCATCTGGAATGAACGCATCTCAATATGCTGATCAAATTGCTCAATACTTACCACTATCAGTTGAACGTAAACAAGAATTCTTAGAAATGCTTGAAGTTAATTTAAGACTTTATGCAATTCGTGAAGAGATTGAACGTGAAGCATTATTATCAAGTATTGAAAATACAATCAATGAAAAAGTTAAAGATCGTGTTGAAGAAAACCAACGTGATTACTACTTAAGAGAAAAAATGCGTGCCATCCGTGAGGAGTTGGGCGATGCAACGGATGTTGGTGAAGATACTGATGAATTCCGTAAGATGTTAGAAGAGAATCCATACCCTGATCACATTCGTGAAAAGGCTCTGGAAGAGATTCAACGTTATGAAATGTTACCACAAGCATCAGGTGAGTCAGGTGTTGTTAGAACCTATATTGAATGGTTACTAAAAACACCGTGGTGGCAAGAAACTGATGACAATACAGATTTAAATGAAGTACGTGCTAAACTGGATGAAGATCACTTTGGTCTTGATAAAGTTAAAGATCGTATCATGGAATACCTGGCTGTTAAAAACATGACCGGTAACCTTAATGCTCCGATCTTAGCACTTGTAGGGCCACCTGGAGTTGGTAAAACATCTCTAGCCAAAAGTATTGCAGATTCTTTAGGACGTGAGTTTGTCAAAGCATCTGTAGGTGGGGTTCGTGATGAAGCAGAGATTCGTGGACACCGTCGTACCTACTTAGGGTCAATGCCAGGTCGTTTCATTCAAGGAATGAAGAAGGCAGGAGTGATTAACCCTGTATTCTTAATTGATGAGATCGATAAGATGGCATCGGATTACAAAGGGGATCCATCATCAGCAATGCTTGAAGTATTGGACCCAGAACAAAATACAATGTTCTCTGATAACTACCTTGAGGAGCCATATGACTTATCCAAAGTTATGTTTGTTGCAACAGCAAACTACCTAGGGGATATTCCTGAAGCTTTAAGAGACCGTTTAGAAATCATTGAATTAAGTTCATACACTGAAGAAGAAAAATTAGAAATTGCGAAAAAACACTTAATACCAAAACAAGTGGCTGCCAATGGATTGAAGAAATCACAATTTAAATTGAGTGATTCTCAATTACAATTCATCATCCGTCACTATACTCGTGAGGCAGGAGTCCGTCAGTTAGAACGCGTTATCGCATCACTAGCACGTAAGTCTGTACTTGCAATCCTTAAAGATGGTAAAAAGAGTGTTAATGTTACAAAGGCACTTACTGAAGAGTGGCTGGGACAAACAATCTTTGAATACGGACGTAAGGAAACTAAGAATCAAGTGGGTGTTGTAACAGGACTTGCTTATACACAATTTGGTGGGGATGTCCTTCCAATTGAAGTTACTACCTTTGAAGGTAAAGGGCGCTTAATTGTTACCGGACAATTAGGGGATGTTATGAAGGAATCAGCAGAGATTGCATTAGGATTTGTGAAGAGTCATGCTAAAGCGCTGAACATCAAACCTGAGTTCTTTGAGAAAAATGACATTCAAGTTCACGTACCAGAAGGTGCTGTTCCAAAAGATGGTCCTTCAGCAGGTGTTACCTTTACAACAGCTTTAATTTCAGCAATTACAAACCGCAAAGTACACTCTGATATTGCAATGACAGGTGAGGTTACACTGCGTGGTAATGTATTACCAATTGGTGGTTTAAAAGAGAAATCTCTAGCGGCTTACCGTGTTGGAATTACACGCATTGCAATTCCAAAATTAAACGAGAAAGATTTAGTGGATGTACCAGCAGTGGTTAAAGAAACGATTACTTTCTATCCTGTAGAAACAATTGATCAAGTGATCGAACAGGCGTTAGAACAATGAGTTTGGATACACAAGCAGCAAGTTTAATTATCTCTGCTGCTTCAAAAGAACAATTTCCCAACACCGGTCAAATTGAAATTGTGATGGTTGGTAAGAGTAATGTGGGGAAGTCCAGTTTAATCAATGGACTGACCCATCGTAAAAAGCTTGCTTATGTGGGTCAAAGACCCGGTAAGACACGCCTCATCAACTTCTTTCATATCAATGATGATTTGATGCTGGTAGATGTTCCAGGCTATGGTTTTGCTAACCGTTCTAAGAAGGAACAAATTCACTATGGTGAATTGATGGATTCTTACTTTCAATTAAGACACCCTAGTTTGATGTTAATTCTGGTTGATATTCGACGTGGTATGGAAGATGATGACCATATGATGCTGCAATTTGCACAACACTATGGCATTGAACCCATGATCATCTTATCGAAATCTGATAAGTTATCACGTGGTGCTGCAAAATCAAAAGCATTACAATTACAAAGAGAATTGGATTACCCAGTCATGGTGTTCTCCCATACTCAACACAATACTTCTGATGAGATCGTCGATTTCATCATGAGTAATTACAAGTTTCAAGATTAATCAAAAGATCCCAAGTATCAAAATGCTGAGAAAGGGATCTTTTTTAGTGGAATTTGAGCAAATGTATGCACTTACATGAAATCTATGCTATACTATAGTCAAGGAAGGAACCTAAGAGTTAATCCCTATAATAAGAGTCTTGAAACATGTGCAACAACGATTATTTATCGAAAGAGTATACAGATTGAAACACTGATATATGGAATGATGTAACATGAAGTAGAATGAAAACGATCCGAATTATAAATTAACATTAGGAACCTACCATCATAACAGGAGACCAACATTAATAAAAAATGTTGGTCTTTTATTATGTCTTAATAACATATTAATTTGTGTATTATCTAAGAATTTACACGATGAATTTGAGGCTCAACAATTAATGTTCAGCACATCAAGAAGAACACTCAAAGCCCAATCAATTCTCTAAAAATATTAATTTTAAACTTAATATTTTAAAAATGAAGTTTTTCAAGCGGTGCTATAGTAAAAGAGGGTGATATCGATGGATATTATTTATTTACTAACGTTTGCCGTGATTGGGGCAAGTATTTTGAAATTCTTGAAGGTGCCCGGTGCCTATCTTGTAGGATCTTTAATAGGGTCTGCTGTGTATGTCATAGTTTATGGTGATGTTATCATGCCTGCCAATACCAAGTTTTTTGCACAGGCCATTACAGGGGCATTCATTGGTTCTACCATCAGTAAAAATGAGTTATCAGGGCTTGCTAAAATCATCAAACCGGTAATTTTCTCATTAACATCAATGGTTATTGGAATGCTGATAAGTGGTACCATACTTTACTATGTATTCCACTTTGATCTTGCTACAGCATTGTTAAGTGCGGTACCTGGAGGACTTGCGGATATTACTTTAATGAGTGTGGATTTTAATGCAGATATCAATACCGTTGCACTGATTCAAACCATGCGACTGTTCTCGGTCTTAGTATTTCTACCTCCAATTATTGAGAAACGATTGGGAAGTGCGGCAAGACAAAAACAGGAAGTTGTAAAGGATGACCTTGTGAAGAAAGGTGTGATGAGCATCATCTTAACCTTAGTCATAGGATTTTGTGGAGCTACTATTGGAACAGCATTAAACATACCGGTAGGGGCACTGAGTATATCAATGCTATGTGTTATATTAGTTAACTGTTTTACTAATCTTTGTTATCTTCCAAAAGCCTTTCGATCCATTGCACAGATTGCATCAGGAAGTTTAATAGGTAGTGGTATGACACTTGCAACTGTTAAACAATTTCCAAAACTATTTATACCCATCGTTATAGTCTTAATATTCTATTTGATATTCAATGTGATTGTTTCAAGTATCATCACAAAATATACCGATATGGATCTTGCTACAGCCATGTTTGGTACAGCACCTGCAGGGGCTAGTGAGATGGTGTTGATAGCCAGTGAGATGAATATGAACATCAATCAATCTCAGGTAGTATTAATGCACATTGCACGATTGATTTCAGTAGTGTCGATATTTCCAATCATCATTGCACTGATCTTAGAATTAATACAGTAATCTCTTTTTATCTTGATGATATTTGAGTAAGTTACCATTGGTTAACATCATGGAAACTTACTCTTTTTATTGGGTTTGTATCATGTTTCTGATGCTTATTGTAAAGTTGCTAAGATGATAGAGATAGTGTGAGGTAATCTGAATGTTTTAAATGATTAGAATACTTTGCTACGACCCTTATGATACAATTACTTAAAAGAGTACGGGTGCTAGTACGCCTGGTTTATATAAAGAAGTTAATTAAGGGGCGTTTATGATTAAGAAAGAAAATACACCAACAATAGAAACTCAGCGATTAAGGCTTCGTAAATTTGATGAAAATGATGCTGAATCTCTATTAGCTATTTTTAGTGATGAAGTAGTGAATCAGTATTTACCATGGTTTCCATTAACAACTATCCAGGAGGCAAAAACTTTTTTAACAGATCGCTTTTTATCTTACTATGAGATGGATTCTGCATATCGTTATGCGGTATGTCTAAAGGAAGATGATAAACCAATAGGATATGTTTGGTTATCAGAAACTGAAAGTCATGATTTTGGATATGGGCTTCTTAAAGACTACTGGAATCAAGGAATTATGACAGAAGCATGTATTGCGATCATCGACCGAATTAAAGATGCTGGATATCAGTACATCACTGCAACTCATGATATTAACAATCCAGCAAGTGGAGAAGTTATGAAGAAACTTGGGATGAGCTATCGCTACACTTATGTTGAACAGTGGCAACCCAAGGATATTGAAGTATCTTTTAGAATGTATCAACTTAACTTTGATGGTGATACAAGTGAAAGTTATATGGGGTACTGGAATCGTTACAGTAATCATTTTATTGAATCTTTATAACCTTACTGATTAACAAAAATCTACTAAACAGTAGGGGTACGACAACTATTTTGATGGCATTCTAGTAAACCTGTCCAAAATTCCCAGCATTTATGTAAGCGTGTGCATATTAGTTGTCAAATACCTAGAAGGGTGATATTGTATAGATACAGAAGGAGATGAGTCATGTGAGAAGCAAGTTAAAGTAACTTGTAGATACACGTATTGGATGGAGTTAGATTTTATACATTAAGATATTAACACACGTAACTAGTAGTAAGAAATAATGCTTTATAAGTAATACAATTAGAATACCAAACCCATCCAATTAACATAGGTTCAATGCAATAGAAGTAAGATTTATTCTTTAGAGTAATAAGGCTTATCTTCTTCTCCTTTATCGATTTAAAATCAGTACATCAGAAACAATGATGTACTGGTTTTTATTTGTAGTGATTATGTTATAATACAAATACTGAAAAGGGGTATTTTATGAAATGGAAACCAGATCGATCGAATTCACGATTGAATATAAAAGATCTTATCAAATATGCTTCTGAAGCCAAACGTAATGATGGAGGATTCTTTTTAACATATTTAACAGATATGGTAGTGTGTTCTTATAAATATAAAATGTCGTATAAAGAATACTCTATTTATCAATTCTACAGACTTAAAGTAGAAGAACGCAGTGCATTTCTGATGTTATCAGATGTACAGTTTATCAATCGAATCTATAATCTTGATAATGCAAGTATAGAAACGGTTCAAAAATTCAATGACAAGTTACAATTTATTGATACTTTCAAGAAATTCACCAAACGACCTTATTTGAATCTGCAAACTGCAGGTCAAAGGCGATTTGATGATTTTGTTAAAGAGTATCCGATATTTGTAAGTAAGTCTGTACTCAAAAAAGATGGAGATTTTGTTGAGAAGCATCAAGTGAATGAGGACACGGATTTAGTAGCTTTAAGAAGTGAACTTATCGAGAAAAAAGAATTTCTAGTGGAACCTTATTTAGAGCAAGAGGCTTCACTGGCTAATTTATATCCAGAGTCTTTAAATACATTGCGTGTGATTACTTACCGTGATGCAGACAATGAAGTTCATATTTTAAATGTTGCCTTAAAACTTGGTAGTGGGGGAATCCGTGATGATTACTCACGTGGGGGATTGTTCTCAGTACCTAATGAAGAAGGGCTTATTACCCGTCCTTTTGTGAATAAAAAAGGAAGTATCTATGAAGAACATCCGATCTCTAAAACAGATTTAGTCGGATATCAAATTCCGCGCTTTGAAGATGCACTTGATTTTGCACTTGAAGTTGCAGATCTGATTCCTGAGATACGCTATGTAGGATGGGATATTGCAATTGGTGATAGTGGATTCTATTTACTGGATGGTAGCATCAACAGTAAGTTCTTCCAAATTCCACCCGTAGTAACACATTCAACAGGTGAACCAGTGCACAACTTAAGAGCTATTTATGAATACGTCATGCCTGAATTTAAAGCCTATAAGAACAAAAAGAAACGAAAGTAATGCTATAGTATTGAAACTAAAAAACACCTTTATCAATTCCTTGTTTTATAACAATAGGTCATGATGAAGGTGTTTTTCTTTGTATAGCTTAAATCGTAAGATGTGACTTGAGTGTATGTTTGTTCATTTCGGTATAATTTACTCTGTATCGCTGACTTCTTTGTTTCGCTTACTCATAAAATACTTGACGTATTTACTGACGAAGGAATTCAGGATTAAAGCATGGATGGTAAGTTCAAATGGACTGATTTCATAGCCGATTCTCCAAATAAGTAGAACAAGGTAAACGATAAATGTATACGGGTTAATTAGTTTTTTCATAAGGGTTAGTCCTTTCGTAAGTTACTAGTTTTTATAATGATACATTAACTATACATGAAGTATGTACAATTCCCAAATGAATCAAGTTAAGTTTTACTTATTTGTTCTAAAGTACTTGCTTAACATTGCGTGAAAATGGGATAATCACTATAAGGATGGTGTGCCAATGAAAAAATATAGAGTCTTAGAAGTGCCAGAAGCATTTTTTGAGGATTTTGGGGGAGAGCATAACGATCAGATGCAATTGCGTATTGTTGAAGAGGGGGCATTATTAACACATCTCAACAACAAGAAACTTTATTTGCCAATAAAGGCATTAGCAATCGTATCATTGATTTCTGCAGTTGTGTTTTTTCTTGTCTTTAACCAATACAATTTAATACCACTTACAGGTGAGAAGTCGATTGCGACCATTGTCATTATTGTGGGATGGTTAACAGGGATGGGAAGTTTTGTAAGGTATTTCTCACAGAATAAAAAAGCGAAAGAGAAAACTATGAGCCAGGGGATCTATTGGCGAAATTTTCCTACGGTTTTTGTATCGTTCTCTGTTTTATTAGTTTTGATTTTGTTATTCTTATTCAGGATCTTAGGACAGTTGTTTGTAGGTGCTAATTTTGATATCTATACCTCTACTGTGATTGCGGTCTTGTTTGTTGCAGTTGTTAACTTAGGAATGATTAACATTGCTCGATCACTAACACCTTCACTCTTGATTAAATCACTAATTACAATCATTTTAGGTGGGGTTAGCATTGCGATGATTACCAATAAGGATCAACAGTGGTGGCTTCATAACTTAAGTTTCTTAGGGACACCAGAGGCTACTAATGCATGGCAGTTTAACCTGACCTTAATGCTTTCGGCATTTCTGATGGTTGCACTGATTGACTACTTATTTGTACTGCTTTATGAGACCATGGGGAAAACATGGAACTTGAGAATTTTTAAAGCGTTGCTGGTGATTACTGCAATTTGTTTAGGGGGTGTTGGATTTTTTCCCTATAATGAAAGTACCTTCAACCAACAGATGCATAATCGCTCTGCCGGTTACTTAGTATATCTCTTTATTATCTTAATCGTAGCACTGCGTTGGTTGTTCCCAAGTATTTCAAAACGATTCTTACGATTCTCATATTCTATTGGGCTTGCATTACTCTTAGCAGTAGTTCTTTTCCAAGGTGTAAATTACTTGTCGCTAACTGCATTTGAGTTGATTGCATTTGTATTGGCGTTTACATGGCTCTTAATGTTATTGAAGATCCTTGTGGATATTGTGATGCATTTAGGGAATGTCTATGATGTTCGTATTGTGATTCAAGAGGATGTTAAAGAGCTTCTTGTTGAGGATTTTACACATCAAAACTAATCTCAATCCAGGTTCTTAGGGCCTGGATTTTATTATGTCTTGGTCATTTACTTGCTCTTTTATTGCCTGGGTAATACGTGAGTTTAAAGGGTGTAGGTAGGACATTTTTAAAAAGGTAAGGGTTTGACAAGGAACGGAGCAATGGGCTATAATTAAAGCAATATCGATGATTAAGAGTAGTAATGATAAGATGCATCTTTAGAGAGTTGTTGGATGGTGAAAAACAACGGTGTGAATTCATGAAGTCGCTTAAGAGATTGGCTTTCGAAAGGTAAGTAAGAAGTCGCGGTGGCCTCCGTTATGGGCTTTGAGGTAAGGAAACTTACAAACTAAGGTGGTACCACGATCATTCGTCCTTTTCAGGGGCGTTTTTTTATTATATGAGGAGATTACGATGGAACAATTTAGACTAAAACCAATAGAAACAGAACGATTTAAATTACGAGCAGTAAATATTGATGATGCAAAAGATATGTATGAGTATGCAAGTGATCAAGAGACGGTACAATACACAACATTTCCAGCACATACATCCGTAGAGAATTCAAAAGAAAATATTGAGAAGTTTTTCTTAACAAGACCAGCAGAAGGAAAACCAGAGAGCTTTGCGGTTGTTGATAAAGCTACCAATCAAATGATTGGTACATGCGACTTTTGGCCAAAGGCTGACAAGGGACATTGGGAAATGGGTTATGTCATCAATAAGAAGTATTGGGGACAAGGTGTGATGAGTGAGGTTGCTAAGGCTGTTCTTGCTTATGCATTTGAAAATTATGATA
>DEPV01000115.1:29260-29480 GCA_002358955.1 Erysipelothrix sp. UBA3383
GTGTTACTGAAAATATTGCATCAGGAAAAGTTGCACTGAAACTTGGATTTACGATGACGGGTACTGATAGCCTTGGAACCATGACAGCAGCAGGTAAGACAGAAGCGACATTATATGAATTAAGAAAAGAGGATTATACACGTGAGTAAAGAATTAGAACAGAAATACGATCACCTTCAGGTAGAACGTGATAAGTATCAAGAGTGGATTGATAAGGGTT
>DEPV01000039.1 GCA_002358955.1 Erysipelothrix sp. UBA3383
TAATAATGCTTTTTGGCCAATCTTTGTATAAGGGATGTGGAAACAAAATGCATTGAAATCTTCCAGTGTGAAATCTTTAGTATCAAGATAACGATTGTATGTAGTCTCAAAGAAACGTTGGTATTGCTCATTTGAGTATTTACCATCAACAACTGCTGTATCTGAGTAGTTGGGTCTGTAGAAGTCATGAATGTCATCTGTAAAGTATGCTGGTTTGTCTTCTAAGACTAAGATCTTAGGATCTGCACTGATTAGCATTGCAACAGAGCCTGCTCCTTGAGTGGGCTCTCCTGCAGTGTTTAAACCATAACGTGAAATGTCAGATGCAATGACTAAGACTTTGGCTTCAGGGTTAGCAGCAACATGGTTTTTAGCCAGTTGAATGCCTGCTGTAGCACTGTAGCATGCTTGTTTGACTTCAATAGCACGTGAGAAAGGATTGATTCCTAGAAGGCGTTGTACAGTAGTACTTCCTGCTTTGGATGCATCAATACCAGATTCTGTAGCAAGAATGATCAAATCAATCTGTGCCTTATCATCATCACTTAAAATCGTTGCAGCAGCATTGGCTGCCAGTGTGATGGTATCTTGAGATAATGGAGGTACGGCCATAAAATCTTGACCCAGTCCAAAAGTAAATTTATCAGGGTCAATGTTACGTGCTGTAGCAAGGTCCCTCATGTTGATGATTAAGTTGGGTGAGTAAAAGCCAATCTTATCGATTCCTATATTCATAATAAGCTCCTTCAATTTATGTATTGCTATTATACCAAGGAGTCCCATGCAATACAAAATATTATGGGAGCATTCAGTTAATTGTGAGATAAATGAAGTATAAGGGCCTTATTTGATGTTTTTGGGCTTAAATTTCATCAATTTCTCATCTTTTAATGGGGCTTTATTTGACAAACACCCCAATTCCATTCTATTATATGGTGCACATTAAGTGATGTCTTGTTAATTAAAGACAGGTCATTTATTCCATTGTATAATGAGAATGCACTAAAGGAGTTGATCAATTTGAAAGATGTCGTAATCGTCAGTGCTAAGCGTACCGCTATTGGGGCCTTTGGGAAAGGCTTTTTAAATGTACCAGCACATGAATTGGGAGCAGCTGTTATTAAGGATGCTCTGGAAACGATCAATCTAGATCCCAATCTTGTTGGAAGTATTATCATGGGTAATGTTCTTCAATCAGGATTAGGACAAAATCCAGCACGTCAAGCTGCTATTAAAGGAGGGATTCCTTTTGATAAGCCCGCCTTTACAGTGAATGAGGTGTGTGGATCAGGAATGAAAGCAATTCATTTAGGAATGCAATCCATTCAATTAGGACAACACGATATTGTTGTAGTAGGTGGGTTTGAGAATATGTCTCGAGCACCCCACATTGTTACCAACGGTCGTTTTGGAACTAAATTTACATCACTAGAAACATTAGATGTGATCATGTCAGATGGTCTGCAAGATGCGTTTACTCATTTACCAATGGGTATTACTGCAGAAAACGTAGCAGAACAATTTAACATTACACGTTTAGAACAAGATAAGTTTGCACTTGAATCTCAATTGCGAGCAATTAAAGCATTAAGTACTGGGATTTTTAAATCCGAAATTACACCTGTGTTTAACGGGAAAGAAACCATTGAAGTGGATGAGCATGTTCGTAACAATTCATCACTTGAATCTTTGGGTAAATTACGTCCTGCATTTAAAGAGGGCGGCAGTGTTACTGCAGGAAACTCATCAGGTATTAATGATGGGGCTTCAGCACTGATTTTAATGAGTGCAGAAAAAGCAGAAGAATTAAACTTAGAAATATTAGCACGTATTGATGGTTATAGTGAAGTGGGTAATGATCCTGCAATCATGGGGTATGCACCCTTTGTAGCCATGAGTGATTTAATAGAGCGTCATGACTTAGACATTCGTGCGGTTGACCGCATTGAATTGAATGAGGCATTTGCTGCACAATCAATTGCAGTAAGTCGCGATTTAAATCTTGATATGAGTCGTGTTAACGTGAATGGTGGAGCCATTGCTTTAGGACATCCACTGGGTAACTCAGGATCTCGTATTGTGGTATCCTTAGTCCATGAATTAAAACGATCCAAGACAAAGAGTGGTATTGCATCACTTTGTGTGGGTGGGGGTATTGGCCTTGCGATGCTCATCAATCGACCATAATTAAATACAAATCAGAAGAGACACCTACGGGTGTCTTTTTTCATGCTTGAAATAGTTATATAAACTTGAAGCGATAATATTGACAATTAATGTCATAAGCCTTAAAGTAGTTAGTACCCTAACATTTAAGGAGGTAGTCATGAGACGAAAAGTAGGATTTGAAATCCGAAAACTTCAACAAGCCATCAATCAAAAGATTGAAGCAAAACGTGTTGAAGATGAGATCCGACTGACACAAGGTCAAACCCGAGTTCTGTGGTTTATCTATAAGAATAAGGAATCAGCCTATCAGCGGGATATTGAAGAATACTTAATGATTCGTCGATCAACGGCTACACAAATGTTGAACACACTTGAAAAAAACAAGTACATCACACGTGTGCGCTGCGATCACGATGCACGTTTGAAGGAAATTCAATTAACACAAAAAACATTGGAGATCATTGATGAGATGAATGTTCAACTTAACAGTTTGGAAGACTTGTTAAGATTGAATATTACAGACGATGAGATGGATGTTTTTTTTAAGGTGTTGGATCAGATGAAGATTAATATTAAGGAGGAAAGTTTATGATCAAAAGATTATTACAAGAAGTTAAAGAATATAAAAGAGCCTCTATACTTGCACCCATTGTTATGGCATTGGAAGTTATATTGGAGTTATCATTACCCTTATTAATGGGAATGATTATTGACCAAGGGGTTAATAAGGGCGATATGAAGATGGTCGTCATTTTAGGTGGTGTGATGTTACTGGTAGCAGCAGCATCATTAACACTGGGAGTTTTAAATGGAAACTATGCTGCTTATGCTGCGGCAGGACTTGTTAAAAACATCCGTAGTAGTATGTTTAAGAACATTCAAGAATTCAGTTTTGAGAACATGGATAAATATTCTACATCAGGTTTAGTAACCCGTATGATGACAGATGTTACCAACGTTCAAAACTCATACCAAATGGCTCTAAGAATGATGGTACGTGCACCGATGATGTTAATTGTAGCTATGTTTATGACATTCTATATTAATAGTCAATTAGCATTGATATTCTTAGTAGCAGCAGTCTTCTTAGGAGTATGTTTATCCTTTATGATTGTTAAAGTAATGCCCATCTATGCTGAAGGGTTTAAGAAATATGATGATCTGAACGCTAGCATTCAGGAAAACGTATCGAATATTCGTGTTGTTAAGGCGTATGTTAAAGAAGAAGATGAGAAGAAGAAATTCTTCAATGCGGCTTCAGTACTGCGTAAGACATTTAGAAAAGCAGAAAACTATTTAGTATTTAATGCTCCATTAATGCAATTTACCATGTATGCTACGATGCTGGCACTCAGTTGGTTTGGAGCACATCTTGTTTCATATGGGGATATGACTACAGGTGAGCTGATCAGTATGTTTAACTATACCTTTAACATTCTTTTTGCACTGATGATGTTATCGATGATTTTTGTAATGTTCAGTATGTCAGGTGCTTCAGCACGACGTATTGTTGAAGTCTTGGAAGAAAAACCAAGCATTGTAAATCCTGACAATCCAATTTATGAGATACCAAGTGGAGAGATTCAATTTAAAGATGTTTCTTTTGGATATTATGAAGAAAAGGATAAGTATGTCTTAAATCATGTTGATTTACACATTAAAGAAGGAGAGACTATTGGAATCTTAGGATCAACAGGGTCTTCTAAAACAACCCTAACCAGTTTAATACCACGTCTTTACGATGTTAAAGAAGGTGCTGTATTAGTAGGTGGTGTTGATGTTCGTGATTATGATCTTAAAACATTACGTGATGGTGTAGCAATGGTGCTTCAGAAAAACGTCTTGTTCTCCGGTACTGTTAGTGAGAACATGCGCTGGGGTAATGAGGATGCAACACTGGATGAGATTAAAGAAGCCTTGCATTTAGCAAGTGCTGATACTTTCATTCAAGCGATGCCAGATCAGTATGAAGGACGTGTTGAACAGGGAGGGAATAACTTCTCTGGTGGACAGAAACAACGACTTACGATTGCCCGTGCACTCTTAAAGAAACCTAAGATATTAATTCTTGACGATAGTACCAGTGCGGTTGATACGAAAACTGACCGTGAGATCCGTGATGGTCTAAGAGATACATTACCCAATGTTACAAAAATTATCATCTCACAACGTATTTCTTCCATTGAAGATGCAGACCGTATCATTGTGATGGATGAAGGAGATATTATTGGACTGGGTACTCATGCAGAACTTCTAGAAAGTAATGCTATGTATCAAGAAGTTTACGAAACACAGAAACAAGGTGATGACAATGAATAGAAGAGATACTAAAAAACTGGACATGAGTGTTCTAAAACGTCTCATCAAATATATTTTTGAAACTTATAAATGGCTGTATATTGCAGTGTTTGTTGGTGTCATCATTGCTACTGTAGCGAGTGTTTCAGCATCTTTATTCATGCAAACACTCATTGATGATTATGTTATTCCACTGACTAATTCAAGTAATAAAGACTTTGGTCCTTTAGCGGGTGCTTTATTCAGCATGGCTGGAATATTCGCAATTGGAGTTATTGCAAACTTTATTTACCAAAAGATATTAGTTGTAATATCACAGGGGACTATGGAGAAGATTCGTCGTGACTTGTTCTCTCACATGCAAAAATTACCCTTAGCTTACTTTGATTCAAACTCACATGGGGATATCATGAGTATTTATACCAGTGATACCGATACACTAAGACAAGTAATTGCACAAAGTATTCCTGCGATGTTGCAATCTTTACTGCAAATGGGAATGGTACTGATCTCGATGATAGTACTTAGCATTCCTTTAACGCTGGTTACTTTAGCGATGGTTTTAGTCATGCAAGTAGCACTGCGCTACATTATGGGTCACTCTGGGAAATACTTCTCATTGCAACAAAAGAAAATTGGACAAGAGAATGGGTATATCGAAGAAATGATGGAAGGTGCTCGTGTTGTTAAAGTCTT
>DEPV01000098.1 GCA_002358955.1 Erysipelothrix sp. UBA3383
ATTGATAAATTCAATAAGAAATATGGTATTAAAGAATAAGGGGAATCCCCTTATTTTTTTTTGGAAAATGAGTTATTATAATAGGGTGAAACGAGGTGTTTAAGGATGATGTATCATCATTATAAAGATGGCACAGTGGAGGTCATCACAGGCTGCATGTTTGCAGGAAAAACTGAGGAATTAATTCGTCGTGTCAATGTATTGCGTTATGCCCATAAAAACATAATTGTATTTAAACCCAAAGTGGATGATCGTTACAGTACTGAAGCGGTTGTATCTCACTCTGGTAATAAAATTGACAGTATTGATATTACAGATCCTAAAGAGATTTTAGACCATGTTACTAAAGATCATGATGTTGTTGCAATTGATGAAGTTCAATTCTTTGATAACACCATCATTGCAATTTGTGAACACTTAGCACTACAAGGTAAGCGTGTCATGGTTGCAGGTCTTGATATGGACTTTCGTGGAGAACCTTTTGGGGTTATTCCTAAATTAATGACTACTGCGGAATTTGTTACGAAACTAACANNCTTTGGTGTGATTCCAAGTCTTATGACAACGGCTGAGTTTGTTACTAAACTTACTGCGGTATGTACGGTATGTGGAGCACCTGCAACACGAACACAACGTTTGGTGGATGGTCAACCCGCATCTTATGATGATCCAATTGTATTAATTGGAGCCAGTGAAGCTTATGAGGCGCGATGTCGTCATGATCATAAGATTTTAAATAAACCACAAGTATCAAAATAATAGAAATTGAAATAGGAGGTGCCTTATGGATAAGGTGATGAGAGAACGCTTAGAAGGTATGATTCGTCGTGAGGCAGAAATCAACGAAGAACTTCTAAAGCCAGAAGTATTATCAGATCGTCGTTCAATGGCTGCATATGGTAAGGAATTATCAAGCATGAGTCAGAGTATTGAAGTGTATCGTGATTATAAAGAGAATGAAACAATGAATGCAGAAGCAAAAGAGATGTTAGAGTCTGAAACGGATGCTGAAATTGTTGAAATGGCTCAAATGGAATATGATGAGACCAGTGAGAAATTAGAAGTGATGCATGAGGAATTGCGTATATTATTAATACCGCGTGATCCAAGTGATAACTTTGATGCGATCGTAGAGATTCGTGGAGCAGCAGGTGGGGATGAAGGTAACATCTTTGCAGGTGATTTATACCGTATGTACTCACGTTATGCTGAGAGTTTAGGGTATAAGATTGAAGTGACTGAATCCAGTGAAGCAGAAGCAGGTGGATTTACGTTAATGTCATTTGTTGTTAAAGGGGATGAGGCCTTCAGACACTTTAAGTTTGAGTCGGGTGCTCACCGAGTACAACGTGTACCAAAAACTGAAACTCAAGGACGCATTCATACATCAACAGCAACGGTTTTAGTACTGCCTGATGTTGAGGATGCAGGATTTGAAATTGATCCTAACGACCTTGATATTGATACCATGCGTGCCTCAGGTGCGGGGGGACAACACGTTAACAAGACGGACTCTGCAGTTCGTATTGTTCACAAGCCAACAGGAATTACTGTGAAGTGTCAGGATGGACGATCACAACATGCTAACCGTGATCAGGCGATGAAACTGATCTATGCACGTGTTTATGAAGAGCACCAACGCATTGAAGATGAGAAACGTAATGCAAGTACTAAATCATTAATTGGTAAGGGAGATCGTTCTGAGAAGATTAGAACGTATAACTACCCACAAAACCGCGTATCGGATCACCGTATTGGTTTAACCATTCAAAAATTGGATCAAATTGTTGAAGGTAAATTGAATGAAGTGGTGGATGCACTGATTGCTCAAGAGCAACTGGACTTACTGGCACAACATGACTAATAAAGAATTAATGAACAAGGCCACTGCAATCCTTGAAGAACATCAGATTTATACAGGGTTTTCCCGTGTATTGATGTTGGAAATGATGCAGGAACAAGGTATGGATATGTATGCTTTAATGGATGAGGAAACAGTTCCATCATTTCATGAAGCATACCTGAAGAATGTTGAACTTTTAAGCCAAGACATACCTCTGGGTTATGTCCTTGGGTATGAGTGGTTTTATGGTTATAAACTGAAGGTCAATGAATCGGTATTGATACCTCGAGGTGAAACTGAGGAATTGGTAGGGCATGTCCTAGCGGATATCGATGAGTACTTTGAGAAACCATTGATTGCTGATATTGCCTGTGGAAGTGGTGCGATTGGATTGGCATTATCACTGGAACTCAATCTACCTGTAGTATCAACAGATATTTCAGAAGAAGCTTTGGTTGTTGCAAAAGAGAACAATAAAACTTTAGGTGCACAATTAGAAATCTTACAAGGGGATATGTTAGAGCCGGTATTGGACCGTAAGTTTGATGTCTTAGTCTGCAATCCACCTTACATTAAAAATACAGAACACATTCAAACATCAGTATTGAGTCATGAACCACACGTCGCACTTTTTGGAGGCGAGGATGGTTTGTACTTCTATCGTAAGGTCTTTGATAAAGCACATCTTGTTCTTAATGAAAAAGCGATGATGGCTTTTGAAATTGGATTTGATATAGGAGATGCCTTATTGGAACTTGCACAAAAGCAATTTCCATTAGCCCGTGTTGAATTGAAACAAGATATGAATGGACTTGATCGTATGCTCTTTGTATACTTTGGATTAGAAAACTAAACTTGGGCTAAAACTCAAGTTTTTTCTTTGGTTTGAGAAAGAAAGGGCTTAGATTGAAGTAGAACTTCGTGAAAGTTTTAAGATATCAATTTTTAGGTCTAGGTTCTTCTATTTTTAAAGTTATATGATAAGATATAAACTAGAAGGAAGAAAATATGGAGACAAAAAAATACAGTAAAGAAGATCAAGGGATTATTTCCCAGGAAATAAAAGCAGGAAAATTAGTTGCGATCCCAACCGATACGGTATATGGATTGGCTGCAAGTTGTAATGATGAAGCAAATTACGCAAAACTTGTTAAGGCAAAAGGGCGACCTGAAAACAAACCGTTTCCATTGATGGTTTCATCCTTAGAACAAATTACTGAAATTGCGGTAGTGGGTTCAAGAGAAAAGAAATTGATTGAAAAGTTTATGCCAGGGGCAGTTACTTTTGTAATGAAACGTAAGGCTGATGCGTTTGAATTTCTGGAAGGCTTTGATACCATCGGGATTCGCATGGCTGATGACTTATGGGTTCAAGATATGATTGCACAAAGTGGGAGTCCCATCTGGATGACTTCTGCCAATCGTTCAGGTGAAGCAACTGCACTGAACTCCGATATGGTCCTAGAGCAGTTGGATGGGCGTATCGATGGTGTTGTCATTGGGGAAAGTGATGGTTTATCACCATCATCAGTATTTGATTTAAGCGGTGATACCATTAAAGTATTACGCGAAGGTGAATTGAGTTTAGAAACTATATTGGAGGAACTGAATTAATGAAAATAGCAATTTCTTATGATCATGGTGCTTTTGATATTAAAGATATTATTATCAAGACCATTGAAGATTTAGGTCATGAAGTAACAAACTTTGGACCTGATAATGATGATAGTGTTGATTATCCAGATTTTATTTATCCTTGTGCAAAGGCAGTAGCCAATGATGAATACGATTTAGGCATTATCATGTGTGGTTCAGGCATTGGAGCTTCAATTGTTGCGAACAAAGTTCGTGGCATCCGTTGTGCATTGGTAACTTCAGTGGAAGTTGCATCATTAACACGCGAGCATAACAACTCAAATATATTAGCACTGGGGGCTCGTACTACAGACCTACAGACCAATATTGAAATTGTTAAGGCATGGTTGAGTACACCATTTAGTGATGATGAAAGACATATTAAACGAATTAATAAAATTAGTGATGTTGAAAACCTGGAGGAGCGATAAATGATTAAAGATCTTGAAGTATTTAAAGCGATTGATTTAGAGGAACAAAGACAGTTAGAGCACATTGAACTGATTGCATCAGAAAACTATGTCTCAAATGCAGTTTTAGAAGCAACAGGAAGTATCTTAACGAATAAATATGCGGAAGGGTATCCTGGACGCAGATACTATGGGGGATGTGAATATGTTGATATCATTGAAACATTAGCCATCGATCGTTTAAAAGAAATATTTGGGGCAGAACATGCGAATGTTCAACCTCACTCAGGATCACAAGCAAACATGTCAGTTTACATGACAATTTTAGAACATGGTGATTCCGTATTGGGAATGGACTTGAATGCAGGGGGTCACTTGACTCATGGGCACTCATTGAACTTCTCAGGAATCAACTATACATTCCATGCTTATGGTGTGGATCCACATACCGAAGAAATTGATTATGAAGATGTTCTTAAAAGAGCATTGGAAGTGAAACCAAAGTTAATTGTTGCCGGTGCGTCAGCTTATGCTAAGGCTATTGATTTTGAAAAATTCAGAGCAATTGCGGATGAAGTTGGAGCTTACTTAATGGTAGATATGGCTCATATTGCAGGATTAATTGCTGCAGGACTTCACCAAAACCCAGTTCCATATGCAGATTTTGTTACATCAACAACTCATAAAACAATGCGTGGACCTCGCGGTGGTATTGTGCTGTGTAAAAAAGAGTATGCTGCTAAATTAGATCGCTCTGTATTCCCTGGAATGCAAGGTGGACCTTTAATGCATGTTATTGCAGGTAAGGCGATTTGCTTTAATGAAGCATTGCAAGATGAATTTGTAGACTATCAAACACAAGTGGTTCACAATGCGAAAGTATTGGCGAATACCTTAATGGACTTAGGATACCGTTTAGTAAGTAATGGTACCGATAACCATTTAGTTCTGGTTGATATTAAGAATTCAATTGGCTTAACTGGTGCACATGCAGAAATCATTCTTGATAAAGTGGGGATTACTTCAAATAAGAACTCCATTCCATTTGATAAAGAACGTCCTGCAGTAACATCAGGGATTCGTCTTGGATCTCCTGCGATGACATCAAGAGGGTTCAAAGAAGATGACTTTGTTAAAGTTGCACATTGGATTCATAATGCGCTAACACATTATGAAGACGAAGTGGCACTTGCTACAATTCGTAAAGAGGTTACTGAATTTACATCTCAGTTTCCTGTGAGAGGAGAACGTTAATGATTACAGTTTTAAACCATCCCTTAATTACTCATAAATTAACAATTATGCGTAAAGTGGATACCAATACAAAGAATTTTAGACAAAACCTGGATGAGATTGCAGGTCTGATGGCTTATGAAATCACACGTGATTTAAAGCTAGACCCAATTACCATTCAAACACCTGTTGTTGAATATGATACATTTGAATTGAATAAAGATATTGTTCTAGTTCCTATCATCCGTGCCGGATTGGGAATGGTTGATGGTATCTTAGAATTGATTCCAAATGCTAAAGTAGGTCATGTGGGTGTTTATCGTGATGAGGAAACATTACAACCGCATGAATACTTTGCTAAGTTTCCAGAAAACTTAGAAGATGCAGAAGTGCTTGTTTTAGACCCAATGCTTGCTACTGGTGGTAGTGCTGAGGCAGCAATTGAAATGGTTAAAAAACGCGGTGCTAAAAACATCAAATTAGTATGTCTAGTAGGAGCACCAGAAGGTGTTGAGCTGGTACAAGAAAAACATCCTGATGTGGATATTTTCTTAGCGGCTTTAGACTCACATTTAAACGAAAATGGTTACATCGTTCCAGGACTTGGGGATGCTGGAGACCGTATTTTCGGGACTAAATAAAACTTAAAACCAGCTTTGTGCTGGTTTTTTGATAGCTTATCCTAAAGGAGGATCTATGAAAACAATTGTAGAAGTATGTGCTGGTAGTGTTCAGGATTGCATAATTGCAGAAAAACTTGGTGCTGATCGTATTGAATTGAATAATGGATTGCATTTGGGTGGTTTAACGCCGAGTTATGCTACTTTAATCTTGAGTCGAAGACACACTACACTCCCCATTATATCCATGGTAAGACCACGAGGTGGTGGCTTTCATTACAGTCCTATTGAAGTAGAGACCATGTTTTTGGATGCTCAGCAATTGCTTGAATTTGGCTGTGATGGCTTAGCATTTGGTTTCTTAACACAAGATGGATTGATTGATTTTGACTTAACGCAGAAGATGGTGAACTTGTGTCATCACTTTCAGTCAGAAGCGGTATTTCATCGTGCCTTTGATGTGCTTGAAGATCCCTATCGTGCCATAGAAGGTTTAATTGCATGTGGGGTGGACCGTATTTTAACATCAGGACTTCATAATACTGCGATTGAGGGCACTGATTTACTAAAGGATTTAAATGATCAATATGGGGATCGGATTGAACTTTTATTGGGTAGTGGTCTTAATTCAAACAATGTTAAGTCACTGATCGATCAAACCGGTGTCAATCAGGTTCATGGATCCTTTAAACAGTGGTATAAAGATCCAACGACTCAAAGTGACAAGGTCAGTTACAGTTACAGTGACAATGGCGATTATGATGGTGTTGGTGAATCTGTTTTAAAAGCTTTTTTAGAAGAAGTAAGGTAAAGAAAAGGTGTCGAACGTTTTGGTTTCGACACCTTTTATTATGATTTTGGACTTAAGAAATCTTCAATGATTTCATGGGTTAAAATTGCCTTTTGATTGCATGATTGATCATTGGAGTAGATGCGTTTGATAAAGTCATCAATCATCTGTGGGAAGCCTCGTTTACTGAGTGTAGGTTCCCAATCGGAGAAGCTTTCGATGCTTAAATCTGTATCTTTATGAACAAGCATTTGGTTCATATCTTCAACAATGTAATGACCCTGTGGAGACATGACTTCAAAAGTTTCCTTACGACTTCCAGATTGCATATTCATATAAGCCAGTAAGGTTGTAATGGCTGTGTTAATCGTTAATGTTGCACTGATGATGTGGTCATTATCATCAAGATGAAGTTGTGTTTTATAGTTAATAACAGGATCATCAAGAAGATAAAGCGCTGTATCGACAACATGAATCATCATGTCATACAATGCGAAACGTTTATTTTGTAGGGCTTCAGTACGATTCTTACGTACAACAATCATGGATTTCTGCGGCACTGCTTTGATTTTTTGTGTGAGTGGTGCATAACGTCTGTTAAATCCAGTCATTAGGATCAGTCCTAAATCATTGGCTAATTGTAATAGTTCATAGGTTTCTAAGATGTCATCACTGATGGGTTTATCCACAAAGACGTGCAAACCTTTTGAGAGGCACTCTTTAATAAACTCATAGTGAGTATGTGTGGGTGTATGAATCATAACTGCAGTAATGCCTGATGCAAAGAATGCTTCCTTATCATCAAATGTGTACTGAAAGCCATGACGAATCTTAAGGTCTTCTAGTTTTGTTTTATTGCTTGAGTAAAGATGCCATTGTACATCTTGATGTTGTGAGATTACCGGTAAGTATGCTTTAGAAAAGATATTACCCAATCCCATGATTCCGATTTTCATAAGAAATCCCCCTTTGTTTTCTGTATCATATCATGATTTATACTGATATAGCTCTTAGAAACCCACTCTTTAAACAATATTTTCACATAAGATTCGTTTTTCTAAGATTATTACTTGTGGAAAAATTCGATTTTATTTGTTATAGTTAGATAGGTGAAATAATTATGTTAAAAACAGCAATTTATTTAATTACATTCTTTGTCACAATGTACGCATTGTCAGGGGTTAATTTTAAAACAATTACACGAAGCAATCAAGAATCAAGAGTCTTCTTATTAAGTATTTTTTTAGGAATGGCAATTGCGTATCTTGTCGCAGAGTTTTTATTGGGTTTACGCATACTATAAAACTATAAAATATTTAAAATGGAGGAATGATTATGTTTTCTAAAACAGTTGGTATTGACTTAGGTACTGCAAACGTACTGGTATATGTTAAAGGTCAAGGCGTTGTATTACATGAACCAGCAGTGGTTTCAATCGATGCTCATACAAAAAAATGTCTTGCTGTAGGGCAAGAAGCAAAAGACATGCTAGGTCGTACACCTGGACGTGTTCTTGCAATCCGTCCCTTAAAAGATGGTGTTATTGCAGACTTTGAAGTCACAGAAATGATGTTGAACTTCTTTGTTCGTAAATTAAAATTAAAAGGGATGTTCTCTCGTCCTACCATTCTTATCTGCTGTCCATCAAACATCACATCAGTAGAACGTAAAGCAATCTCTGATGCTGCATACCGTGCTGGAGCAAAACGTGTGTATATTGAAGAGGAACCTAAAGTTGCTGCAATTGGTGCACACTTAGACATCTCTAAGCCAACAGGATCTATGGTTCTTGACATTGGTGGTGGTACTACAGACGTTGCGATTTTATCACTGGGTGAAATTGTTACTTCAACATCACTAAAAATTGCTGGAGACAAGATTGATCAAGATATTATTAAATATGTTAAAGACAAGTATAAACTTCTTATTGGAGATCGTACTGCTGAGCGCATCAAACAAACCATTGGTGTAGCATGGCCAGAAAGTGTTCAAGAACTTGAAAATCCTACGATGGAAGTCAGTGGACGTGACTTGATTACAGGTCTTCCAAATACAATTGTACTTCATGCTGAAGAAACAGAATCAGCAATTCGTGAAAGCTTAGCACAAATTTCAAGAGCTTGCCGTACTGTACTTGAGCAAACACCTCCAGAATTATCTGCAGATATTGTGACACGTGGAATCGTGCTTACAGGTGGTGGTGCACTTCTACACGGTCTTGATAAATTAATCATGGATGAATTATCAATTCCTGTATACGTTGCAGAAAATGCATTGACTTCAGTTGCTGAGGGAACTGGAATCATGTTAGAAAACTTAGATCTAGTAGACTAATTACTACAAAACCATTAAAGGATAACGCACATGCGTTATCCTTTTTCATTAGGAATAGACTCCTTCTATCTCAAGTTAAGGCCAGGAGGTAGCAATATGTCATACAAAATTAATGAAGCGATGATTCCTTTTGGAACAAGTCACCATCTGTGTGAGGATAAAGTTGATTTTTATTTAAGTGAATACCGTAAATTTTTACTTCAAGATTTTAAGCGTGAAGCCCATAAAGAAATTTGTTCGGGTTTAAACCGTATGAAGCGGGGCAAACTATGGTGTTGTCAAAGTGTTGATTTGAAAGTGTCTGTTGGCGATTTAGTCTTTATTGAATACGGGCAAGCATTTCTAAATGAAGCAGGCTTTCAACACTTTGGTTTAGTGATGCAAATATGGAATCGTAAAGCCTTTGTAATTCCTATGACATCCAATCCCAATACAGCAAAAACAGCAGTGAATGTTTCACCTACAGGGAAGACTCATCTCTATTATATTGGTTGTGTGAAGGGGCTTCATGCCGACTCCACACTCTTTCTTAACGATGCTAAAATGATCAATACCAGTCGGGTCATTTCCATTAACGGTCATATTGATCCTTCATCCTTGATGTTTCAAGAAATACAGGCCCATTTACAAAACGGACTATTCTAATAAAATATGGTAAAATAATTCCTAGGTGATTACTGATGGAAAAGAAAACATGGTTGGTTGCTGTATCGGGGGGACCTGATTCAATGGCACTTTTACACATCTTACAAGAACAAGCATACTCACTTGCTGTAGCTCATATTAACTACAAACAAAGAGCAGTCAGTGATACTGAAGAAGCAATGATAAAAGCATACTGTAAGAAGCATCATATTCCATTTCATACCAAGCAATATGACGTGGGTCTTAAAGGGAACTTTCAAGCCAATGCACGTCATTTCAGGTATGATTTTTTTGCTGAACTCATCAATGACTACGCTTATGAAGGGGTGATGGTGGGCCATCATTACGATGATCACATTGAAACTTATTTGATTCAAAAAGATCGAAATATGGTATCCCACACGATTGGACTTGCTACTTTATCCAAAGTTAAGGGCATCACAGTATCACGTCCGCTCCTAAAATATACTAAAGAAGATCTGATCGAAATGTGTCATGATCATGATATTCCTTACTCGATGGATGCCTCAAACAGTGATCCAAAATACACACGTAATCGCATTCGTTTGATGGATAAAGATCTGGATGCAATAGAGAAATCTTTAAAACAAGATCTTATCGATCGTGAATTGCATCTTGAAAAAGTATGCCAAGCACAGGCATCAATCCATAATAACAGTTTGAATAGGACTTTATACTTAGCGTGGGATAAGCATCTTCGCATGGATGTATTGCGTTATGAACTGAATGAAAGATCCTCTGATACTTATCAATTAAGCCATCGTTTCTTTGAAGAATTGGATCGACAAATTCAAGTTGGTAAGGCATTTCATGAGTTTCAATCCATTAATCTATACTGTGAACACGATCTAATTGTATTTCATAAACCCAAATCATTCTCATATACGATTCATGATGCATCATACATCACGACTCCTGATTTCAAATTCAGTGCCAAGGGTGATGTCAAGCAAGCATTAACTCTTAATGACAGTGATTTTCCCATCACTGTACGCAATGTCCAAGCAGGTGATCGCATCACGATGCCCTATGGCACTAAAAAAGTACACCGTTACTTTATTGATCAAAAAATACCACGCTATCTAAGAGATTCTTGGCTTGTGGTTGAGAATGTCTCTAATGAGTGTATTTATGTTATGGGAATGGGGTGTGATGTTCATCATAACTCTAACAATCCGTCACTATATGTGATAGAATTAAACTTATTGTAGGAGGTTTATATCATAATGCATCATGATGTAAAAGAAGTATTAATTACGGAAGAAGAGATTGAAGCCAAGAGTCAAGAACTTGGAGAACAACTCACAGAATATTATAAGAATTCAGGAAAAGATTTAGTATTAGTGGCGCTATTGAAAGGATCCGTACCATTCTTAGCGAAGTTAATTAAATATATAGACCTTGATATTCAATATGATTTTATGGATGTTTCCAGCTATGCAGGAACAGAATCCACACGTGATATCAAGATTTTAAAAGATTTGGATCGTTCCATCAAAGGTGTGGACATTCTTCTTGTTGAAGACATTGTTGACACAGGACATACGATTGAAGCAATCATTAAACTCTTATTAAACAAAGGTGCTAACTCAGTGAAGGTTGTTACATTACTGGACAAACCATCACGCCGTGAAGCAAATGTTAAAGCAGAATTTATTGGTTTTGAAGTAGAAGACTTGTTTGTTATTGGATTTGGATTAGACTTTGACGAACGTTACCGTCAATTACCCTATGTCGGAATCTTAAAAGACGAACTGTACATGTAAGGAGTGATTCCATTTGAAGAAAAAACAAAATATATTATTGCCTTTGTTATTGGTATTAATGATTACATCATT
>DEPV01000135.1 GCA_002358955.1 Erysipelothrix sp. UBA3383
AGTGGTAAAATCTTAGACTCAGCAATCATTGGAGTTTTAACCTTTGTATTGTTACTCATCTTTAAGATGCCTTATGCATTACTGGTAGCATTCATTGTTGCAGTAACCAATGTAATTCCATTCTTTGGTCCCTTCATTGGAGCCATCCCGGCATTCTTTATCATTATGTTTGTTTCTGTAAACCAGGCATTCATATTCCTAATCTTAATTATCATCATCCAACAAATTGATGGTAACTACATTGGACCTAAGATTCTGGGAGATTCTCTTGGAATCAATGCATTCTGGATTTTATTCTCATTACTGATCGCTGGTAAACTCTTTGGATTTATCGGAATGGTCATCGGTGTTCCCCTCTTTGTATTCATCTATACAATCTTAAAAGAGGTGCTCGAAGCCCGATTGAAGAAGAAAAATCTACCAACTGAAACTCAAGACTATCACAAGTAGCAAGAAGTTCCTTAAGCCAAATGCTCAAGGAACTTCTTTTTTTGTACAGATAGAGAAAAACCCCTGAACAAAAATCAAGGGCTTCATCATATTAGTCTTCAGATAAGCGTACTGGTGAATCAAACACATACGGTGCTTCATCACTAACTACTTGTCTTAAGTATCCATCTTCCATGTAGTTATTATCATGCATCCACTCAGCTAGACCTGTATGAACATCTTCAAACGCATCAGCTAAGACTCGAATCATCTTATGGTGACCATGAATCTCTTGGAATGTAATCATTCCTGTGTCCTGTCCCATACTTTCAACTCGAACATAAATGGTAATTTCAACAACTTCAATATTATCTTGTTTTGGTTTCGCTATGGAGAAGTCATAAGGCTCTGATGTTACATTGACTCCCATGCGTTCCAATTCTTTTTTCATCGTAGAAACAGCGCGTTTATGAAGCGCTCTTGAATAGTCAGGGATTGACAATTCCATGCAAGCAAAATAAGCGTATTCTTCTTTTAATTCAATGATTTTATATGACATAATCCACCTCTTTCAATCATTATACCACAAAAGCACTACGATATTAATCATCCATCAATATTTCAAAAGAAAAGCACTACCCTAAAGAGTAATGCTTGGTATCATATTGAACAGACCCATAATATCTTTACCCATGATAAATACAAAGAGTAATAACATTAAGAACAGTCCAATCATCATAATAAAATTTTCAAATTTCTCTGGCAGTGGTCTACCAATGATCATTTCAATCAGGATCAGAACTGATCGTCCCCCATCCATCACTGGAATAGGAACCATGTTAATCACTGCTAAGTTAACCGATAGGTTTGCAAGCAGTACTACAAAGTAACTCCATCCATAAACAGATACTTCTGAAGTAACTTCAAAGATCTTAATCGGACCACCTACTGCATCTGTACCAATCCCTCTAAATAGACGTGTCAGTAAGAACACCATTGCAGCGATCACTTCCCATACTTGAGCAAACGCTAAGGGTATGGCTTCAAAGAATGAAACCTGACGCACTTCAGATGCTACTGGATAAACACCCATGATATAACGATCACCATCTTTTTGTGGTGTTAGAATTGTTTTGTGACTTTCACCATCACGAACATAAGTAATGACCACTTCACGATTTCCATAAGTGGTGATCCCTTGAGTAATCTGTCCAAAGTTCTTAATATGCATGTCTGTATGATCAGAGAAGGTTAATTTAATAATTTCATCCCCTGCCAATAGACCTGCTTCTTCAGCAGGAGATCCAGCAATCACTTCACTGATAATAGGTAGTGGCTGATCAGCAACCCCTAAACTCAGTGTCAATCCAAAGAATAAGACAAGCGCAAGAATTAAGTTCATGGTAACCCCTGCCACCATGACAATCA
Source organism: Erysipelothrix sp. UBA3383 (assembly GCA_002358955.1). Taxonomy (GTDB): domain Bacteria; phylum Bacillota_I; class Bacilli_A; order Erysipelotrichales; family Erysipelotrichaceae; genus Erysipelothrix. The sequence goes on from DEPV01000135.1 coordinate 1,858, forward strand.
GACGTTTCCAAGGTTTAATCCCGTTAATCGTACGGTCCATGGTAACACCCATATCACCTTCACCCGGTTCCCCTGCCATTGAGACAAAGCCCCCTAAAGGTAAAAGACGAATGGAGTAAGTGGTTTCCCAGTGGTCTTTCTTAATTGAAAAGACCTTAGGTCCCATACCAATTGCAAATTCTTTACAGTATACACCAAATGCCTTTGCCGCAAGTAAGTGTCCCAGTTCATGAATGAATACCAGGATCCCTAAAATCGCAACAAAATAAAATATGTTTAATATTATACCCATAATAACCTCGCAAAAACACTCATTACCATTGAAAATGTCAGCAGTGCAAACAGTACTGAATCAATACGGTCTAAGACACCACCATGCCCTGGAAATACATTTCCAAAGTCTTTGATATTGTACTGACGTTTTACCAGTGAAAAGGCCAAATCACCAATCTGTGAGAAGATTGGAATCAATATACTCAGTACTAAAATCAGTTTATATCCAAGTTCATGTCTTAAAAAGAAATGACCAAAGAGCACTGATAAAATCACTGAAGACACATAGCCAATGATCGCACCTTCAACTGTTTTCTTAGGCGATATACGCTCAATAAGTTTATGTTTCCCAAAGAACGACCCCCCAAAGTAAGCGAATGTATCCGTTGCAAAGGTTGCAATAAAGATATAAAGCAGTACTAAAAGATTATAGTTTAAGACCAATGAAATCGAATTAACACCGAGAATCAATAAACTTGTCATTAAGAAGACATAGGATAAATCATCCAGTGAAAACCATTCGAAAACAATGGCAATAAAGAACAGTGTGATTAACAGTCCAATCAGATAGAAACTAATCCCTAACTGTCCCACATTATACCCTCCAAAGAATACAAACAGTGCAATCACTGCCAACATCATCGGAGCCACTTGCCCTTTTTTAACCTTGTATACTTCATAACATGCTACTGCTATAAATGCAGCAATCAAGAGTCTAATTCCAATATTACCAAATGCAATCGCAGCTAATACTACTGCAATTAAACCTATAGCCGTTATAACACGTTCTTTCATTTCAGACCTCCAAACGTTCGATTACGCTCAGAAAAATCTTCAATAATCGCATCAAATTGCGCCCTTGTAAATGCAGGCCATGCTTCATCAACAAAACATAATTCAGAATAGGCCAATTGCCATAGTAAATAGTTTGATAAGCGTTGATTCCCACCAGTACGAATCAATAAATCGACATCCCCTAAGCTGTGGGTATCAAGGCGTGAAGCAATAACATCCTCTGTTACTGTCTCTACACCATCATCAATGCACGATTGTACCGCACGAACAATTTCATCGCGTGATCCATAATTAATGGCAAAACAAAGTACTAACTTATCGTTATCTTTGGTTCTTTCCATCGCATTTTGCATGACTTTACGAGTACGATTGGGTATTTTACTCAAATCACCAATCGTTTCAATACGAATTCCTTTTTCCATCAACTCTTTTAGAAACTTCTCAAAAAAGATTGCTGGTAATTTCATTAAGTAATCGATTTCTTCTTGTGGTCGTTTCCAGTTTTCGGTAGAGAAAGTATAAAGTGTCATTACTTTAACACCTTTCTCTAAGCATGAAAGTGCGATTTCTCGCACATTCTCACTCCCATAGTAGTGACCTACCTTACGGGATTTATTCTGTTTGGTTGCCCAACGACCATTACCATCCATAATGATGGCGACATGATGTGGAGTCGCCATGATTAGATCGTCATAATTTCTTTAGTTTTATCTTTAGCTAATTCATCGATTTTCTTAATGTAGGAATCTGTTAATTTTTGAACATCTTCTAAAAGACCTTTTTCTTGGTCCTCTGGTAAGTTTTCTTCTTTTTTAACTTGATCATTAAGGTCACGACGGACATTACGAACGTTAACTTTTGCTTCCTCAGCATAAACACTAACATTCTTAGAAACACTCTTACGTGTTTCCTCTGTTAATTGAGGAACGTTAATACGTAGTAATTCACCATCATTTTGGCAGTTTAAGCCAAGTTGTGACTCACTGATTGCTCGCTCTGCATCTTTTAGTGCGGATGGATCAAAAAGTTTAACAACTAATTGTGTTCCTTCGCTAACTGTAATTGATGCAATTTGGTTTAACGGCGTATCACTACCATAGTAAGATACAACAATCCCATTTAACATTGCAGCATTCGCACTTCCTGTACGTAATGTTGCTAAACGGTTTGTATAGTTTTCAATAACTTCATCCATGAATAGACTTCCATCAGTTATAATATTTTCCATAATTATGAGCTCCTTATTTTGAGATTTTTGTTGATACAGCATTTCCTTGTGCTGCTTTTAAGATGTTGTTTTCATCGTTCATATTAAATACTAGCAAGTCAATGTCATTATCCATGCACATTGAAGTTGCTGTTGAATCCATGATTGCAAGTTCTTCTTGAAGCACTTGCATGTAGGATAATGAGTCATAGCGTACTGCATCTTTATCGATCTTTGGATCTGCAGAATAAACGCCATCCACTCCATTTTTAGCCATCAGAATAACATCTGCTTTGATTTCTGATGCTCTTAGGGCAGCCGTTGTATCCGTTGAGAAGAATGCTGATCCTGTACCTGCTCCAAAGACAACAACACGTCCCTTTTCAAGGTGACGAATTGCACGTCTTGGAATAAACGGTTCTGCAATCTTATTCATTTCTACAGCTGATTGAACACGTGTTTCAACCCCTACTCGCTCTAAAGCACCCTGGATTGCCAATGCGTTGATAACTGTACCAAGCATTCCCATGTAGTCTACTTGAATACGATCAATTCCAAGATCTTCAGCCATACGTCCACGAACAAAGTTTCCACCACCTACAACAATAGCAACTTGAATCCCTTGTTCTGTCATCGCTTTAATTTGACTAGAAATATCATCTAGAACATTTGAATCAAATAATTCACCATCAGCCGATAGTGCTTCACCACTTAATTTTAACAATACTCGTTTATACATTGTCTTATCCTTTCAAAAAGGACACAAGTGTCCTGTGTCCTTTAGCAAATTTATTAAACTTGAGCAGCTTTAGCTACTTCTTCTGCAAAGTCTTCAACTTTCTTTTCGATTCCTTCACCTAAGCCAAATCGTGTAAATGATTTAACTTCTGCGTTGTTCTCTTTTAAGAATGCTCCAACTTTAGCTTTTCCATCTTTGAAGTAAACTTGATCAACAAGAGAAATATCTTGCATTGTCTTGCTTACACGTCCCTTAATGATTCCTTGAACAACTTTTTCTGGTTTCCCTTTAAGTTCTTCGTCATTATTAACGATTTCAATTTGGATGTTTGTTTCGTGATCAATAACATCAGCAGGAATCTCATTTTGAGAAACATATTGAGGTGTCATTGAAGCAACTTGCATCGCCATATCGCGTGCAATTTCTTCTGATCCTGAAACAACTGTAACTGCAGAAATTTTTCCACCCATGTGAATGTAGTCACCGAATGTCTCTGAGTCTTCTTTTGTAAGTACTTCAAAACGACGTAGAGTAATTTTTTCTCCAATTGTAGCTGTAGCTGATGTAACTAATGCATCAACTGTTTGTCCATCAACTTCTAGAGCTAAAGCAGCTTCTAGATCTGCTGGTTCGTTATCTAAGATAACACGGCTTAATGTGTTAACTAATTCAACGAATTGTGTGTTTTTTGCAACGAAGTCTGTTTCTGAGTTAATTTCGATGATAACTGCTTTGTTTCCATCAACTAAAACATTTGTAGTTCCTTCAGCTGCGATACGTCCTGACTTTTTCTGTGCAGAAGCAATACCCTTCTCACGTAGCCAGTCAACTGCTGCCTTTACGTCACCTTCAGTTGCTTCTAATGCTTTTTTACAATCAAGCATTCCAGCTCCTGTTAGGTCACGAAGTTCTTTTACTAATTTTGCACTAATTGTCATTTTACGCCTCTTTCTTTACTGTATTTGTTGTCCCTTCAGCTCTTGGTGCTGCTGGGCGGTCTGAATTACGGTTAAAACGTTGTTGACGACGACGGTCATCACGTTTACGACGTTCTTCAAATCTTTGACGACGACGACGGTCGTTTTCGATAGCTTGTTGTTCAACATTAACAATAACATCTGCCATTGTAATGTCTTCTTCTGGCATATCTTGGTAAGCAACTTGTAGAACACCTGCTTTTGGTTCGATCATAGCATCTGCCATTAAACCTGTAATTGTACGGATTGCACGGATAGCATCATCGTTTCCAGGAATTGCATAGTCAACTGAATCTGGGTCACAGTTTGTATCTACGATACCAAATACTGGGATTCCTAATTTACGAGCTTCTGCAACTGCGTTAGCATCTTCAAGTGGGTCGATTACGAATACTGCATCAGGTAGTTTCTTCATTTCTTTGATTCCACCTAAGAAGTTTTCTAGACGTTCTTTTTCTTTTAATAGAAGTGCTACTTCTTTTTTAGTATATACGTTGATTGCGCCTGAGTTTTCCATCTCTTCGATTTCAACTAAACGACGAATACTCTTTTGAATTGTACGGAAGTTTGTTAAAGTTCCACCTAACCATCTTTGGTTAATGAAGAATGATCCACTACGTAGAGCTTCTTCAACAACGATTGTTTGAGCTTGTTTCTTTGTTCCTACAATCAGTAATTTACCATTTTTCTCTGCGATATCTTTTAATGCTGCATAAGCGACATTGATTGCATCTACAGTTTTATCTAAATCGATAATATAAATACGATTTTTTGCTGAATGAATGAATGGTTTCATTTTTGGGTTCCAGCGACGAGTTTGGTG
>DEPV01000051.1:0-3040 GCA_002358955.1 Erysipelothrix sp. UBA3383
CATTATTGGCAGTCTTTGCCTAAAAATGGTCAAGTTGTTAATCCAGAAAGAATGGAAGCATATCCAGATTGGCATTTCAAAGGTACTGGTAACTTTGTATTAACAGTTAATGGGATGCCTTATCAATTTAATAATATTAATGGGGATTGCTACCTAGATGGATATTCAGCAGATTGCTTCCAAGATCAAGCTACTTCTTTAAATGATAATGTTGTACTCACAAATAATGATGCTCCGGTTTTTGAACATGGACTTAATACGATTAAGTTTGAACCTCAAACCGGAGCTTCTTTAGATTTGATTGAATGGAAACCGAATTGGAGGCGAATACTTTAATGGTAGAAACTGCAACTTTTGATCAGTTAAAACAAGAATACGGTGCTTCAGAAGCCGATGATCAAGCTGATACTGTTTACTATTTAAGGCATCCAATTTTATTTCAAAATGCAGTTGATGATGATGAAACAAATGGATTAGGCCCTCTGCCGGACTTTGAATCATTAACGATCAATAGTGTTACTTCTCAATATCCAACAGGTCAAGGTATTTACCCAATCGATGGAAAAAACTTTGATAAGCTTGCTGAACGTGAAGTGATCATGACCGACGGTGGTCCTGATGCATTGCATCAAAAATACAGAATCATGAATATTTCAAAAACAGTTGGTTCAGAAAATACCGTCACCATTGATTTAAGACACATTGATGGTGATTTAGCTGATTTAACTATTGATGACAATATTCAACTTCAAGGTGCAAGTGCTATTGAAGCTTTTAATGCTATTGATCAACATCTAACTGCAGCTAATCCAGGTATCAGATTTGATTCTGATGTTAGTTCTTTATCTGATGTTAACTTTTCAATGGATACTCCAGCCGGCAATTTACTTACAGATCCAGATGCCGAAGGTGATTCAGCAACTCAATCAATTCTTGGTTTGTTCGGTGGCGAGTTAGTTTTTGATAACTGGCAGATCCATCACTATCAACAAGCAGGAAGGGATATCAATAAGCCTTTAAAGGTTGGTCGTGATATTCAAAGTCTTTCATCGACAACTAACGTTGAAAGTACTTATACTGCAATTTATCCCTATGCAACATATGAATCTGCACCTCCTCAGGCAACAGAAGATAATGTTGATTGGGGTAGTTATGCTACTAATTGGGATTCCGTTGGTACCGTTGTTTATCATGGTGGCGGTGGTTTACCAATATATGATTCACCTGTTACTGGTCAGCATCAAATTGGGACAGTTGAAAATGGTCAAAAGATCAAGTTAGGTACCGTTGTTCATGATGGTGATTCAACTCCAGTCGATGCTGATGGTAATATTGGAAAAGTTATTACAACTGTTGGTGGCCATGATTGGTATCCAATTGAAGGCGGTGGCTGGATAGATGCTCAGTGGATTCATTTCGATAAAACTGGAGACTATATTGTTAATCCTGCTTCTGGTCACGTTACTGTAGATGCTTCAGGTACTAAAACAGCAGGAACTAAATACCCTGCTTCTGGTCGTGCTGTTGTTACCTATTATGGTAATGGTGATAAAATCCATGTTTACTATTCTCCATATCAAGGTGGCGATCACTACAGAACTGGTAAGACTTTAAAGAATGGTCAAAAATTCACTTATGATTATATTGCCTGTGATGAAAACGGTAATTTGTGGTATCGAATCGGATATCATGAATGGATTTATGGCCCTCACATTTCTTTAAATAAATCAAGTTCATATGCTTCTTATCCATCACACGGTCGAGGCGTGATGAAGAAAAATCAGCAACAATATGTAATGAATAAGAAGACCGGTCGAATTGAACCATCTAAGAAGCAAATAAAATGGGTTTCAACTAGAACTAAGCGAACACCTAAGTACTTAAAACGAAGAAGAAATGGAAAGACTTACAAAATCCTCAATCCAAGATATAAGGAATACAGAAAGAAAAAGGTCAGAACAACAGTTAAGCGTGGAGTTTATAATTTGAATTATGGCCAGATTGTCCAGGGTGGCGTAACTTACTACAAGACAAGTAGTGGTGTTTATGCTAAGTCTTCAAGTTTTGATTGGAAAGCTGACCAGTCTGTAAAACCTTATGGACCATCAAAGATTTTAGCTCAAACTGCAGATATGAAAGGTAAGGTTGAAGTTTATTCGGCTCCAACCAAAGGCTCAGCTGTTAATTGGGCTTTGAAGGATGGTACTGGTGTTGATGTAGTAAGTACTGCTAAAGGTGCTGATGGTAAAGAGTGGTATTACGTTAAGTATGATGGTGACAAATATGGATACATCCCTGCCAAACTTACTAATACTAAGGGAGATATCGATGAAGAACCACATAGTACTGAAGCTGATTCTGATACAGAGGATGATTCAAGTAATACCAATCAAGATGCACAAACTATCAAAGTAACGTTACCTGAAAAGATTTTGATTGCTGATAACTGTATTGGCATTGAAAATCAACGTGTTTTGAACTTAGATTTAAGTTCATTCTTTAAGCATGATTACAATGATACTTCAGGCTTACAGGATGATGGTACTTGGCAAATGACTGATGAAGATGTATCTCAATTACGTGAATTAGCTAATGATGCTATGATTGAACATCAAATTGGATTACCTCCAACTTCAATTCAAGTAACTGCAGAACAAATGAAAGGTGATTTAGATTTTTTAAATCAAGTTTGTTTGAATGATCGAATTGGTGTTGAAGATGATAATGCTGGTGTTCACACTACAGCAGAAGTTACTTCAACTGAATGGGATGCATTGAATCATAGATATATTTCAATAAATATTGGTGATATTCCTAAAACTTGGCAACATTTGCTCAAAGAACAAACTCAACAAGAAGTACGACAAGCAACTAAAAGCACCAATGAGAGAATAAAGCATACAAATACTTTAATCGGTCGTGCTGAATATGCTTTGTCTTTGGAAGGTGATGCTAGAAGAGCAGCACTTGTAGCAATGATGAAAGGCTTGGATCTTACGGATAAGAACGGTAAGCCTATGATTTCAATTAAAAGATTCAA
>DEPV01000051.1:3074-6707 GCA_002358955.1 Erysipelothrix sp. UBA3383
ATTCGTGGTGTTAATGCTGATGGCAAAATCGATTGGGAAAATGCAGTTGATTTGGTGGCCAAAGATGAAGATTCTGAGATGCATTTCAATGTTAAGGGATTATCTTATCGTGATCCTAAAACTCAAGAAATCAGGACTGCTATGGGTAGTGACGGATCATTTTATGCCGAGCATGGTATTTTTGGAGATATTATCGCTCTTAAAGGAAAAATGGTTCAAATGGATGCTGCTCTTAGATGTGATGTCGGTGGTTTTGAAATGACTATTGGTCAGCAAAATAAATACATTAATAGTGATTGGAATGATGAAAAAGGTTTTGCCATTGGTTCTAAGCACTATGCAATGGGATTAAGTTCAGGCCAATTATTTATCTCAGGTATCAATGATAGTGGCGACACCGTCTGGACTGGAAATTATGGGCCATCATATGTTGACTTACAAGGACAAAATGGTGGAACAATTGAAATTAGTGCTAATAGTGGCACTATTACAATTAATGGAGATAGGGTGGCCACTGAGAATGAACTAAGAATCATTAGTGGGAATCTTACCATTCTTCAGAACCAAGTTAATAATCTGATGGCTGGAAAGAAGTAAATACATGAAAAATGATGATAAAGTAATTGCTCAATTTGGATCAGAACTGACAAACATAATTGCTGAGCAGGCATTAAGGATTTCAAAGTTGAAGGTTTTGCTCGAGCAGGAACAATCTAAGAATGCTGAATTAAACATTCAATTAACGGCATTGCGAAAGGATGATAAGCATGGCCGATCTGATACTAAGCACAAATAAGGCTTATTCCAATGCTGAACTTATTAAAGTAAGGCAAGATGACTATGGCCAAACTATCACGGCCTTAATCACAGATAAAACCAATTCTCCAATTGATCTTTCAAAAGCTGAAGTTACTTTTAATGTTAAAGATTGGTCAGGCAATGTGATTAGTGATAAGGCCACAGGGGATGCATCTGGCAACGCTACTTACACGATTAATAAGAATGTGGTACTTGCTACAGGTTTGGCATGGTTTGAAATTAAAAATAATGATCAAAAAGTTGCAACTCAAACCTTTTGGATTAATGTCATGGAAGCAGCAGAAAGAGTTGTTCAAATGGCCGATCCATTTGGTGGCGTTTCAACAAATTAAAAGAGTCAATGAATTTATGTTCATTGGCTCTTTTTAGAAAGGAAAAATTAACATGGCAGTAAAAGCAGATATTACGATTGATATTGATAAACAAGTTGGTGAACTGCAGAATTTATCACAAATCTACAACGCTCGTGTAGGTGATGATAAAACTCCGTTAACTATTGCCTGGCGTAAGAATGATTTGCCTTTGAATTTGAAGGGATTACATGCTTACATTGTTGGTAAAACAGGTGATGGTTCATATAACAATGAGACAGGAAAGATTGATTTTCCTATTGGTTCACCAGTTTCTCAATTTGAAGATGATGGATCAGGAACTTTAGACGGTGGTCAAAGTGGATTAACTACTTTGCTGATTCCTAAACAAATGTGGCAAAACAGTGGTTTATTTGCTGGATATATTGGCTTGAAGTCTGAAGATGGCTCAGTTTTCACTTCAAAGGATATTTGGTTTAAGGTTCTAGGGAATGTCCTAGATGCTGGTGTTGAAATTAATTACTTCATTGGTGATTTTGATAAAGCCTTAGCAGAAGCAGAAAAGAAGCTTCAAGATAAGACTGATAGTTTTGATCAAATTACCAATGCAGCCTTAAGTGATTTACGGAAAAAATATAGAGAAATAGCACAATCTTCAGAGGATCTGGCTTCAGAATATACCGCAACATTAAATAATATTACCGACTCTCTAAAGAGTATGCAGGCATATATTGAAACACATAATATTGTTACTACGGATAAATTTGAAAATCTGGATAAGTATTTAACTAATAAAGTTGCTACTTCTTATGTTCAACCTCAAGCCTTTAACAATTTAGATGATTTAAAGCAAAAATATCCAAATGGATCAAATGGTATTATGGTAACCACTGACAATGGCCATTATTATTTATGGAACAATAATTCTTGGAAAGACTGTGGAACATATCAAAGTACAGGAATTGCAGATAAGAGTATTCATTTAGAAAATTTAAGTGATACATTAGAAAATAGTCTTTATCCAAATGTTGATGAAGTTGAAATTACAAATCTACTAGATGGGTATTTTTCAAAATATGGAACTGTAATTACTCAACATAATGCCTCTGATGGTGATCCGGTTCATACAGAAAAAATTCCAGTTAAACCGGGCGAAGAATATTATGTTTACACAAATAATTATTGGGATGGAAAAGCAATTAATATGATGGAAAATGATACTATTATTAATTATTTCCCATCTGAAAATGATGCACAAATTAAGTCAATAAAAATTACCATACCGAATAACGTTGATTCGTTAATTCTTAATGGGACAAAACAATTTGTTCCTCGTCTGTTTAAAATTAATAGTTATAATCAGGATCAAGATGCTATAGATAATCTAGCAATTATTTTAAAAGATAAGGAATTTAATTTTAAAGAAATTAATTTAACACAAATTAATAAAACAGGATATTGGGACTATACAAGAAATGGAAATTATATAGATCAGGCTCCTGATAATAAAAATGCAATGAAATCATATCTTCCTGTTAAGGTTAAGCCTTTTGAGATTTACAGATTAACGGGTTGCAGTGCATGGAATGCTAGACTTTATGAAATTATAGATTTTCAAGGCCATCTGATTTCTTGTTGTGATAATGAAAATAGTCAGAGTCTTACTACAACTTTCATGATCCCAAAGAATGCTGCATATCTTGAAGTTAATGAATATTTCTTAAATGTACAAACAAAACTTGAAAAAGCTGTTTCGATTAAAGAAAAGAAGCCTTTGGACGGCTTACATTGGGGAGCCATCGGTGATTCTTGGACAGCCATTTTTGATAAAGATGGTAAAAGCTATGTCAATGATGTAGCGGACATTACAGGCATTACAGCTACTAACTTAGGTGCTGGAGGCACTGGTTATGTTAATGGTGGCGCGAATAATTGGAACAATCAATTCTTTAAGCGAAATATTGATGCTGACACTGATATATGTACTATCTTTGGTAGCTTTAACGATGCTTATTATCCTGATTTTAAATTTGGACAAAAAGGTGATACTGATACAGCTACTATGTGGGGCGCTATGCTTGCAACAATTAATAATTGTTATAAGAATAATCCTGATGTTCTAATTGGTATTATTTCACCAGGTCCATGGGGAGCAATTAATCCATTTAAGACAGATACAATGTCAAAGCTAAACTCATATAGTGATACTACAATTAACGATATGGCAATTAATGATTTTGCAGAAAAATATGTGCAAACCATGAAGAAATTTGCACAATTGTACTCACTACCTTTTTTAGATTTGTACCATCAATCTAACTTAAGGCCATGGAATGATGACTTCATCAACAAGTATTATCATGGCACAAGCGCTACGGATACTACGCATCCTAATCCAAATGGGCTAAAAAAATATATAGCACCACGAATTGCAAGCTTTCTTGAAAAGATTATTAAATAATTGGAAGGCGAGCCTTATGATCAAACGTTGGCGTAAATTGAG
>DEPV01000092.1 GCA_002358955.1 Erysipelothrix sp. UBA3383
GAATTGAAGAACTACGAATCATCTCTTTCTTAAATGTTCCATAGCGTGGATCCCTTGAGTCTGATGAATTCAGACGGTTATCACCCATTACAAAATACTCACCTTCAGGAACAACAATCGGTTCACTAAAGTTTTTAGTAAACAAATCAGAGTCCTTTAAATGTTTTTGTTCTTTTTTAAATTGTTCATTGAGAAATGTTTCTTCAACAACATCTCCATTAATATACAATACATCATTTTCATAGAATATTTCATCCCCTGGTAAACCAATAACACGTTTCACCAAGTTTTTATTTTGCTCTTTAATTTGAACGACAACAATATCAAAGCGCTCAATTCCTGATGTTTTAACTTTTAAAACATTAGAAAATCCCAAATCTTTATCATGAAGTGTTGGCTCCATAGATGATCCATCCACTCGAACCGGAATAAAAATAAATTGCGTAGCAAGGATGACAACAACCAGCGCTATCACAACACTAATAATCAATTCTTTCAGTTGGTCTAGAAACTTATCGTTCTTTTTCATTTTTTATCCCCTCTTCTATATGAAAAAAGCCGTATTTAAACGGCTTTTAGCGAATCTCTTTAAGACGTGCAGATTTACCTGAACGCTCACGTAAGTAATAAAGTTTACTACGACGTACTTTACCACGACGAAGAACTGTAACACTGTCAACTACTGGTGAGTTTACAGGGAATGTTCTTTCGACACCGATTCCTGATGATATTTTACGTACTGTGAAAGCTTCAGCAATTCCCTTACCATAACGTTTGATAACTACTCCTTCAAACGCCTGGATACGAGTTTTTCCACCCTCTTGGATACGAACATCAACACGAACTGTACATCCTGATCTGAAATCAGGGATGTCTGTACGTAATTGAGATTTAGTAATTTCTTGAACTAAATTTAATCCCATTTCCATGCTCCTTCTCTGTTAAAACTAATTCTTGAACTTATTCTTTCAGCGGAACTAGAGTGCTTTTAAGCCTTAATATCATATCATGAGTCACAATCAATGTCTAGTATTAAAATTTTGTGTTTCAGAGCCATCTTTTTATGATGATTTAAGCGTGTTAGAAGTGACCATTCACCACTAAATATGCTTCTTTTGATTAGATTTTATCCCACTTTATGGCTATAATAAACATAATAGAAAAGCGAGGTCACTTATGTTAAAAGGATTAATTTTTGATTTTGATGGATTGCTGATTGATACTGAATATGCATGGTATCCAATCTATAAGGACTATCTTTATGAAAAGCACAGTTATACATTATTAATGGAAGATTTTTTAATTTGCATTGGGAGTGGCGATAATCAGTTATTGGATATTCTACAAGATGAAATTGGAACAGCTTTTGATAGAGAACATTTTCATGACTTCAAATACCCTAAATTCATAGAGGCCACAAGTCAATTACCAATAAAGGAAGGTGCTTTAGACCTACTTCAAGAAGCCAAAGAGCAAGGCTTAAAAATTGCAATTGCAACCAGTTCACGACATCCACATGCTGAAAAACATTTGAAGCGTTGGGGCATCTTGGATATGTTTGATGTGATCATTACTCGTGATGATGTAGAGTTTGCAAAACCAGAACCTGATTTATTTCTTAAAGCAGTAGAAGTATTAGACCTTCATAAAGATGAAGTCTTTATCTTTGAAGATTCATACAATGGCTTAATTGCTGGTAATGCAGCAGGTATTGATACGATCATTGTACCTAATGAGGTTACAAAACACAGTACCTTTGAAACTGAGTTTAAAAAGCATGATAGTTTAAAAGAATTAAATTTAGAAATTTTAAGAGGTTATAAAAATGAAAATCTTTAAGAGTCATACACAAAGCACCATTCCTTTAGTGGATGCATTATTAAAAGGGCATCAACTGGAAGCGGATATGGGTGTTTCTACCCCTAAGATACAACACACATTCTCAGCTGTTGAAGATGACGTATTTTTAGGTGGTTTAGTGTGTCATATTACAGATCAAACCATGCACATTGAAATGTTAGCACTGGAGGTTAATGCTCGTGGTATGGGACTTGGAACCAAACTAGTCAATGCAGCACTTGAATTTGCAGAACAAGAAGATGTTATTGCAGTTACTGTAAGTACTCTAGAATTTCAAGCCAAAGATTTCTACTTGGGCCTTGGCTTTAAGATCTTTGGTGAACTTGATGATGTACCATTTAAAGGAACTAAGAAATACTTTTTCGTAAAATACTTAGATCGTTAATTGAATCAAATGCAGTATTCCTTTATATAAGTATTAAAGCCATATCTCCCCTAAGGAAATATGGCTTTTTTGAATACTGAATTAAATTTCTTGAATTTTTCCATCTATAATTTCAAGTACGACATCTGCGACTTTTTCAATTAATGATTTATCATGACTTATAAAAAAGATTGTACCTGCATAATTAATCATCAATTCCTCTAAAGCTACAAGACTTCTTACATCTAGAAAATTACTGGGTTCATCCATCAGCAACACATTATACTTACCAATTAGCAACTTGCTTAATTGAAGCTTAATCAATTCACCCCCACTTAAAATGGATAATTGTTTCCTTACTATATCTTGACTAAATCCCATGGAAGCGAGTATTGATCGAATCTCTGATACATTATAATCAGTATCTTCGTTCATAAATTCCATTACATTTTGATTTAAGTCATACTTGTAGGCATCTTGTGCAAAGTATCCAATTCTAACTTTTGACGCTATTTCTATACCTATTTCACGTTCTATGATCATTTTTACCAGTGTTGTCTTCCCAACACCATTGCCACCAACAAGAGCAACTTTTTTACCTAATGGTATTTTAAAGTCTGCATTGGTGAATATTATCTTATCATCATAGTGTTTATGAATGTTCATTCCAATAATGGGATATGGGTTGTGTAACTCTATACTTTTTGTCTGTTTAAACTTGATTGGTCTGAAAGACTTTAAAGGTTCAACTTTTTCAAGTTTGTTCAACCTTTGCTCTATTGATTTTGCTGCATTATAGAGTGATTTTTGTTTGCTTCCGGATGACTTTTGATGTGCTAGTCTTCCACTCCCCTTTTCTCTTTTAGGTGATTTGGAGTTTCGTTGAACAAGCTTATCTGCTTGTCGACGTTTTTCACTAGCTACTTGGATGAGTCTGTTTTTCTCTTCGATGTAATTATCATAGTCTAATTTTAAAGAGTTTGCTTCTTTTTCCTTTTCTCTTAGATAATCACTATAATTACCCCAGTATTGTGTAATTTTACCATCTTTCAATTCCCAAATTTTGTTTACTACTTCATCTAGAAAGTATCGATCATGACTCACTACCAACACCCCACCGTAAAAGTACTTTAACTTTTCAATTAAATAGTTAATACCATCCTGATCCAGATGGTTAGTTGGCTCATCTGCAACAATGGCATGCACATCATTAGATAATGCTGTTGCTATTTTAGTGCGCGTTTCTTCTCCACCACTCATTTTATCAATCGTAAGATTCTGTACTCCTAATTTAGATAACATCGAGTAATCTTCAATAGTTGTCATATCCAATGTTTCGAGTTGTGGAATGTATGATACCCTACCATACCTCTCAATGTCACAATTCTCTATTGAAAGAGTTCCGATTAACGCCTTGATTAAAGTACTCTTACCAGCACCATTATCACCTACTAAACCAATGCGATCATAAGTATAGAGTTCTAAGTCTTTTATATTCAATATTTCTTTACCATCAAACTCAAGTTCGATGTTCTTAGCTTTAATTATTAATTCCATTTTATTCTCCTGTCTAATACCGTATTATTTACTTTTATATTCGTAGTGTTATCTACGATATAAACAGGATTTATTACATAAATATGAAGTACATTATCTAGACTCCTTTCCGTAAAGTACAAAAAACAGCAAATCATACCCTTAATTGGCTTAGATTTGCTGTCCTTAAAAAAGTCTATTCGTAAGAAGGACTGTTTTAAGCTTCATACATTACAAACAAGCACAAAAATTCTACCTTTTAGATAGAAATTTAATTTTTGTGTGCTTATCTTAAACGCATTGAAGCTGTCATAAACTACTTCCTCCTAATAATTTTATATGATGAGTATACCATGAATTGTAATAAAATATTACTCAGAGACATCTTACTATATTTTGTATAGATTCAAGATCACAACACTATATTATAATTAAGACAATATTAATCCACGTTTTGATATTTCTTATAGGTAATATCAATGAGTTCTTCAAGTACTTCTAAATCAATATCAGCTAGTTTATTCACATAAACACAACCCTTACTGGCTTTATGTTTTCCAATACGTTCAAGATAGGGTTCGCGTTCCTCACCCTCATACCCTAAGTACAGAGTAATGTTTGCTTTACGTGGTGAAAATGCGACGCTGGGCATATCCCCTTCACGTTTGGATTCATAAACATAATGATAAGTACCAAAACCAATGATGCTAGGCCCCCACATAACTGCAGGCGCATTTGTTACAGTTTCAAATATTTTAAGAAGCCTAAGTGCTTCTTCTTTTTTACGAGGATGTTCTATCGTATCAATAAACTTAAGGACACTAACATCGGTGGGTCTCATTACGGGATCTTTCATATGGATTACCTCCTTAGGCATAAGAAAAGAAGGTCGCTGTGTACCTTCTTCTATTATAAGTATTATTTCATCATGCGTGAAATCATACGCATTTGTTTTTGCATTTTATCATATTGTGATAAAAGACGGTTAACATCTGTTGTAGTCATACCACTTCCTGCTGCAATACGGCGTTTGCGAGATGAGCGGATGATATTGGGTTTGTCACGTTCTTCTTGAGTCATACTTAGAATGATTGCTTGAGTACGTTTCATACCTTCTTGAGCATCCCCATCATCAATTTGTCCAGCCATTTTGTTAGCTCCAGGAATCATTTTCATCAATCCTGATAAAGGTCCCATTTTAGATACTTGTTGTAACTGTACCAACATATCATCTAAGGTGAATTGTCCTTTCATCATGCGTTCTGCTGATTTCTCAGCAGCTTCAATGTCCATCTTCTCTTGTGCTTGCTCAACTAGAGATACAATATCTCCCATTCCTAGAATACGTGATGCAATACGATCCGGATGGAATGCTTCAAGGTCATCAATGTTTTCACCAGAACCTACAAATTTAACAGGAACTTGAGTCATGTAACGCACAGATAGAATGGATCCACCACGTGAGTCACCATCAAATTTAGTTGCTACTAAACCAGTTAATGGTAGTTTTTCTTTAAAGCCTGCTGCAACATGGATCACATCTTGCCCAGACATAGCATCAACTGATAGAAGAATTTCTTCTGGTTTTGCTTGTTTGTTAATATCAACTAATTGTTGCATTAAAGCATCGTCTATTTGTAAACGTCCAGCCGTATCAATAAGGATACGATCAAAGTCTTTACCATAAGCTAATGCATCAGCTACTACTTGTTGTGGTGTTGAATCAACTTGAGCAAAGACTTCTACACCAATTTGCTCACCTAATATTTTTAATTGTTCAATCGCTGCAGGTCGAGCAAGGTCAGCTGCGACAAGTAGTACTTTTTGATCATCTTTATCTTTTAATTGTTTTGCAATCTTTGCAATGGAAGTTGTCTTACCACTCCCTTGCAGACCCACCATCATCATGATTCCAGGTGTCTTAGTAAACTCTAAAGATACTTGCTCTTCACCTAAGATTTCAATTAACTTATCGTTAACAACCTTAATGAACATGTCGGATGGATCAACACCCTTAACAACTTTAAGTCCCAGTGATTCTTTTTTAACATGTGCCAGTAAGTCATTAATAACTTCAAGACTTACGTCTGCCTCTAATAAAGAAACACGAATCTCTGCAAGAGCATCAGTAATGTTCTTTTCACTTAAAGAACCCTTACCTGCTAAATTTCTGAATGTATCGCTTAAACGATTGGTTAGTGTATCAAATGCCATATTTTAAATACCTCCTATAAGAACGAGACTTCTTCTTGAGTATCTCGATTAATGTCTATTACTTCAATATTCTCAATTGCTTTTTCAACCAGCGCATCAAGGTCTAAGAATGACTCATAACGAGCGATTCGTTTGGGATTGGGTTTGGTTGTTGGTTTTTGTGGTGTGAAGATTGTACAGCAATCTTCAAATGGTAGAATTGATGTTTCATAAGTATCAATCTTACGTGCTAAATCAATAATTTCAATTTTATCATAAGTTAATAAGGGTCTAAGAATTGGTAGAGTTCCAAAATCTGTAATTTCCTTCATGGATTCCAGTGTTTGTGATGCTACTTGTCCTAAGTTTTCACCATTACCAATTGCTAATGAATTGGTTTTTTCAGCCATCATTTCACCAATACGAAGCATGAAACGACGCATGATGGTAATGGCATAACTTTCAGGTACTGCCTTATTGATTTCAAGTTGAATATCAGTAAATGGTACTACATGAATGCGAATGTGCTCTTGGTAAGGGGTTAGCTTTTGTGCTAAGTCCGTTACTTTCTTCAGTGATTCATCGGATGTATACGGCGGTGATGCAAAGTGAATTGCTTCAATGCGTACACCTCGTTTCATCAGTAAATATGCTGCTACAGGGGAGTCAATCCCTCCTGATAACATCATCATAACCTTACCTGCAACACCTACTGGATACCCTTGTGCCCCTTGTATGCGTCCCATCATGATGTATGCTGCAGAACTTCTAATTTCTACCAGTACACTGATGTCAGGCTTGCGAACATCAACCTTAAGTTCTGTGTTCTGTAATATTTTAGTTGCTACATGACGGTTGATGACATCTGAAATGTGCTCATATGATTTATCATGACGACGTGCAATTACTTTAAAAGTTGCACCTTCTTCTTGTTGAATTAACTCAAGTGCATTTTGACCAATGACATCAAGATCACGGTCTACTTTAACAGCAAGTGAGAATGATGAAAGTCCAAATACCTTGGATAAATCATCACTGACTGCCATTGCATCCTCACCATTTAAAGTAATGTAAAGACGATCATATGTCGTATTATATTCTAAATTAGTATATTGCTTTAATTGCGCTTTAATATTTCTTAATAATTGATTGGTAAAGTTCTTTCTGTTTTTCCCTTTGGTGGATAACTCCCCATAGCGACAAAGAATGAACTCATATTGTATGTTTTGCATAATTCTTAATCTCCATAACGCTATTGCATAACGCCTCTATTGCTTCTAAATCAGTATCATAAGATAAACTGATACGTATTGTTGACAGTGCTTCTTCATCACTGATCCCTATTGATTTTAACACATGTGAGGGCTCTTTTGACTTAGAATTGCACGTTGACTGTGCTGAAATGGCAAAGCCTTGACTATTTAAACCGTTCATCATGATCTCTGATCCCACATTATGAACTGAGAAATTGATGATGTAAGGTGAGCCTTCAAGACTTGAATTGAAGATGATATCAGCATCATCTTTAAAGTAATTGTAGATGTACTCCTGAAGTGTTTTAACCTTAGAAGCATGTTTCTCATTGGCCTCTTTTGCAAGTCTTAGTGTTTTTGCAAACAGGATCGCTGCTGTATTATCAGTAGTACCTCCGCGTTTGCCATTTTCTTGTTGCCCTCCATTAATAAGGGGTAAGTAAGGGACATTGGATCTAAGGATTAATAAACCCGATCCTTTTAAACCATTGATTTTATGAGCACTGAAGGTAACTGCATCAATTTGTTGAAGTGAAAAATCATGTTTTGCCAGACTCTGTACAGCATCAGTATGAAAATATGCACTGGAATTACGTTTCACAATTTGAACCATCTCTTCGATGGGTTGAATGGATCCAATTTCATTGTTCACTGCCATAATACTCACTAATACAGTATCCTTACGTAATGCCTTCTTCAAATCTTCAAGATTCACTAAACCTTCTTCATTAACTTCTAGGTAAGTTGCTTCAAAACCAAAATAGTCAACCAGTTGTTTCACACTTTCTAAAACTGAAGCATGTTCAATCGTAGTCGTAATGATGTGTTTCCCTTTATTTTGATTGGCCAAAGCAATGCCTTTGATTGCACTAGAATTGGATTCACTAGCCCCTGAAGTAAATATTATTTCTTGAGGCAGTACTTTAAAATAACGCGCTAGAGCTTGTCGTGATTGACTCACTAAATCAGAAACGCGCTGACCCCCATAGTGCAAAGAGTCAGCGTTTTCGTAGTACTTTTCGGATAAGACTTGTAAGTCTTTTAATATTTCTGGATGGATGGGTGTTGTGGTGGCTGTGTCTAGGTAGACTTTATTATCGCGCACTTTTGGCATTATTCTGAATCAT
>DEPV01000072.1:0-2889 GCA_002358955.1 Erysipelothrix sp. UBA3383
CTTAAAGGGGATATGAGTATTGTGGGCCCACGACCTGAAAGTGTCGTTATAACCCATCAAATTTTAGAAACTGTACCTGAGTTTGGCTTCCGCTTGAAAGTAAAAGCTGGATTAACCGGTACGGCTCAAATTTTAGGAAAGTATAATACACTTCCTAAAGATAAGTTATTATTTGATCTATATTATATTGAGAACTTTACAATTTTAAATGACTTAAAATTGATGTTCCAAACACTGGTTGTCTTTGTGAAAAAAGACAGTACCGAAGGTTTTGATAAGCAAGCTGAATAATTCGCGTTTATTTATACGAATTTGAAGTTTGATGTTGTACTTTGACTTTTGTTTTGATACAATAGTCAAGGACCTTGTCTCCGTAGCTCAGTCGGATAGAGCATTCGCCTTCTAAGCGAACGGTCGGGAGTTCGAATCTCTCCGGGGACGCCATGATAAATTTAAGAAGCAGCTTCACATTCGAGGCTGTTTTTCGTTTATTTAAATTGTGTCTGAAGTTTGAACGTGATATGATTAATTAAAGGAGGCGTATCATGAAAAAACTTAGAAATCTTACTTTTACAATTGTTGGAAGTATTGTAGTTTATGAAGCATTACGTAAAACTGGGGCATTGGATAAAATTAAAGGCAGTGTCAAACAAAAATTAGGTAAAGCACTTCAAGATCCTCACATGCAATTTGAAGGTACATATGAAAAGGGTAGAGGTATTGCCAAAGATATGACCAGAGAAGTTAAAGAGGAATTAGAAGATCATTTTAACTAGTTCATAAGAACCACTTATTTAAATCATGAGTGGTTTTTTCTATGGATTGGAGTCTTTCTAGTTGAAGGGTTTCTTTTGCTTTTTTTCAAGAAATTTGCTATTATACAGGTAACATTATTGATCAAGAAGAGTAGCAGTAAACGGTATTCCTAGAGACTTGTGGTTTGGTGAAACACAAGATATAGTTTACTTTGAAAGTCACTTGTGAAATGGTACTTTGAAATGAGTAGAAGTATCCGTGTCTTCGCGTTAAGAATTTGAGGCTTTTTTTAAGTAAAATAAGGTGGTACCACGGTGAACGATCGTCCTTTCTTTTTTAGAAGGGATTTTTTTATTGGTAAAAGATATTATGTTAGAAACAAAACATTTAATACTGAGACCCATCACACTTGAAGATGCGCAAGATTTGTATGATTACAGTTCAGATCCACTTGTAACTGAAATGGTAACCTACGATACGTATTCATCAATTGATGATGCTTACACATCACTTAAATATTTCTTTTTGAATCGAGATCCGAAAGTACAATTTGAAGCCATGGCTATTGTAGACAAAGAAACAGGTAAAATGATTGGAACCTGTGATGCTTCTAAAATCTTCAATGTAGATAATGTTGAAGTAGGTTATGTCTTAAATCGTGACTTTTGGAACAAAGGGTATATGAGTGAAGCCATGAAGGTATATTGTTTGTGGTTATTTGAGGATAAGAAGATTAGAAGAATTGAGCTGACGCATAATCCAAAAAATATTGCGTCAAAAAGAGTGGCTGAAAAGACAGGCTTTATCTATGAAGGAAATCGTCGCGGATATACAAAAATTGATGATACTTATACTGATATGCCATACTATAGTTTGTTGAAAGGAGATTTGGTGAATGAAGGAACTAAATAAAAAATACGAACATAAACTTGTTGAAGAAGGAAAATACGAGCATTGGCTTAAGAAAGAATATTTTAAAGCAGGAGATACAACTAAAGAACCATTTTCTTTAGTTATACCACCACCAAATGTTACAGGTAAATTACACTTAGGACATGCTTGGGATACAACACTACAAGATATCATCATGCGCTACCAAAGACTGATGGGTAAAGATGTTTTATACTTACCAGGAATGGACCATGCAGGTATCGCAACACAAGCTGTTGTTGAAGCGAAACTACGTTCAGAAGGTAAATCACGCTATGATCTTGGCCGTGAGAAATTTTTAGAAGTATCCTGGGATTGGAAGGAAGAGTATGCAAGTCATATTCGTGAACAGTGGGCTAAGATGGGACTGTCTTTAGACTACTCTCGTGAACGTTTTACGTTAGATGAAGGATTGAATAAAGCTGTTAATAAGGTATTTGTGGATTTATATAATGATGGTTTAATCTTTAGAGGAAACCGTATTATTAACTGGGATGTTGAAGCGCAAACTGCACTATCCAACATTGAAGTTATTCATAAAGAAGTTACTGGTAATTTCTATACATTTGAGTATACAGTGGTTGAAACAGGTGAGAAACTACAAGTAGCAACAACACGTCCTGAAACTATGTTTGGTGATGTGTGTATTGTTGTTCACCCTGATGATGAGCGATATACTCACTTAATTGGAAAACATGCAATTAACCCTGCAAATGGGGATGAGTTACCAATCATTGCAGATGACTATATTGATATTGAGTTTGGGACTGGGGTTATGAAATGTACACCGGCACACGACCCTAATGACTTTATCATTGGAGAGAAATACGGTTTAGAAATGCCAAACTGTATGAATCCGGATGGAACCATGAATGAGTTAGCAAACCAATTCGCTGGTTTAGAACGCTTTGAAGCACGTAAACAATTAGTAGAATACATTAAAGAACAAGGGAAACTGATTAGTATTGAAGAGCATGTTCACCAAGTAGGACACTCTGAAAGAACGGATGTTATTGTTGAGCCATACCTTTCAAAACAGTGGTTTGTTAAGATGAAACCTTTAGCAGCTGATGTTCTTGAAGATCAAAAGCAAGGTGCGATTACATTCTATCCAGAACGCTTTAATGGAACCTTTACTACATGGTTAGAGAATATTGAAGACTGGTGTATTTCACGTCAGTTATGGTGGGGACACCGTATTCC
>DEPV01000072.1:2950-13705 GCA_002358955.1 Erysipelothrix sp. UBA3383
GATGAGGATGTATTAGATACATGGTTCTCAAGTGCATTATGGCCTTTCTCAACAATGGGATGGCCTGAGCAAACTGCAGACTTTGAGCGTTACTACCCTACGGATACATTAGTAACAGGGTATGATATCATTTTCTTCTGGGTAGCTCGTATGGCATTCCAAGCACGCTACTTCACTAAGAAAGCACCGTTTAAAGATGTTTTAATTCATGGATTAATTCGTGATGAGAATGGCTTGAAGATGAGTAAATCACTGGGTAATGGTGTAGATCCTATGGATGTTATTGAAGAGCATGGTGTTGATGCACTGCGTTATTTCTTAACTACAAACTCAACACCTGGACAAGACATGCGTTATATGCCTGATAAGGTAGATGCTTCATGGAACTTCATTAATAAGATCTGGAATGCATCACGCTTTGTTCAAATGCATACTGAAGGAAAACAATTTGATCTTAAAAAGGCGAAACTATCACAAGTAGACCGTCATATCATTAATAAGTTCAATCATGTAATTGCTGAAATCAGTAAGAATATGGATCGTTATGACTTTGCTTTAGTAGGAAGTACATTAACCAAGTTTGTATGGGATGATTTCTGTTCATGGTATATTGAATTGAGTAAATCAGGACTTCAATCTGAAGATGAAGATGTGGTATATGCAAGTAAGGCAACACTTTATACAATGCTGAAAAACATTGTTATTATGTTACACCCATTCATGCCTTTTGTAACAGAGGAGATTTACCAATCATTAATCAATGAGCAAGATTCTATTATGTTAGAGTCATGGCCTACAGCAATCGATATTGATACTGAAGGTTTAGGACAGGTTGATCTACTAATTACTGCTATTACAGGAATTCGTGAGACACGTGTCACTTATGATGCAAAACCATCAAAAGCATTAAATGTACACTTAGATATTACTGCAGCAGGTGTAGAAAGTCTGAGTCCAATGGTTCAAACCATGTTAGAGTCTATGGCTAAAGTAAGTCTTGTAGATGTTATTGATGATAGTTTACAAGTGCCTATTAATGGTGGAACACTGCACTTTATTCATGATGAATTGGTTGATAAAGCAGCACTTGCTGAAAAGTTAGAAAAAGAAAAAGTAAAACTTGAAGGTGAGATTAAACGTTGTACATCCATGTTATCAAACGAACGATTTACTTCGAAAGCTCCAGCTGAGAAGGTTCAAGAAGAACAAGATAAATTAGCAGAATACAAACGTCAATTGGACATTGTATTAGGACAATTAAATCAATAGATTATAAAGACAGCATCTCATGTGCTGTCTTTTTTAATCTGTGATAAATTTAGATAAGAGGTGAAGTTTATGAAACGATGTACATGGTGTTTGGGAAGTGAATTAGAAATGCAGTATCATGATGATGAGTGGGGCTACTATGATCCCAGTGATAAGCGGTATTTTGAGTTTTTAGTACTGGAGTCTTTTCAAGCAGGACTCAGTTGGAAGACAATCTTAAATAAACGTGCTGCAATGCATAAGGCTTACTATGGCTTTGATCGATTCAAGATATCAAGTGCTAGCGATGATGATATCGAAAGATGGACTAGTAATACAGATTTAATTCGCAGTCGTATGAAGATCAATGCGATGATTCAAAATGCCAATCTGTTTGATGATATAGTTAGGGAACATGGTTCCTTTGATAGCTACCTTAGAAGCTTTCTAAGCGTGATTCCAGTGCACCATAACTTCGATATGGAAGATGATGTTCCATCATCTGATGAGGTCTCTACTGCCCTTTCAAAGGATTTAAAAGCACGTGGGTTTAAGTATGTGGGTCCGGTAATCATGTATGCCTTCTTGCAGGCAACGGGTGTTTATAATGACCATGTTAAAGGGTGTATAAGATATTAAAAAAGGCGGGATTTCTAAATCAGAAATCCTGCCTTTAAGTTTTTATTGTACTTCAGAATCCATTGGAGTCCACATGTGTTTGCGAACTACAATAGTAACAAGTAGGTATGAAATTACAATACCTGCTACCCAAGCAATGTGTTCTGGGTTTAATACTTGCAGTTCAATTGTTTTTGCAAGTGGTGTAAGAACAAAGAGTAGGGTTACAACTACCGATGCAATGCTGACAAAGCTTAAGAACATTGAAGGTCTGTTTGCCTTTGAGAATGGGTTTTTACTACGGATTACAAAGATAACCAGAGACTGAGAGATGATTCCAAATGCAAACCAGAATGTTTGGAATAGAATCTGCTGTTCAGGTGTTCTGACATCAAATACAAACCATAGAACGACAAAACACATAATATCAAAGATGGATGATAATGGTCCAAAGACTTTCATAAAGTTGATCAGACGCGGTGCTTCTAAGCGGCGTGGTAACATCAACTCTTGTTCATCACAGTTATCAAATGGAATTCCCATTTGAGCAAGGTCAGATAATAAGTTTTGTACTAAAATATGAATTGGTAATAATGGTAGGAATGGTAGGAATAGTGCTGCTACAGTAACTGAAATCATGTTACCAAAGTTACCACTAACTGCCATCTCTAAGTATTTAATCATATTAACGATTGTTTTACGGCCTTCCAGAACTCCTTTTTCAAGGACTGATAAGTCTTTTTTAAGTAGAATAATGTCTGCTGATTCTTTTGCAATATCAACCGCGGTATCCACTGAGATACCAACATCTGCTTGCTTAAGTGCTAAGGCATCGTTAATACCATCTCCCAAGAATCCAACAGTTTTACCATTGGCCTGGAATGCTTGAACAATACGTTGTTTTTGTACTGGTGAAATCTTAGCAAAGAGGTGGCATGTGCCAACAACTTCTTGCAGGACTTCATCACTCATGTTCTCAATATCATTACCCAAGTAGGTGACTTCAGTATCAATACCTACTTTAGAACATACTTTCTTAGCAACACCCAAACTATCTCCAGTAATAACCACGACATCAACACCGTGTTGGTTTAAACTTTCGATGGTTGGTTTTGCTGAGTCTTTAGGTGGATCTAAGAATCCAACAAACCCAATCAGTACCATGTCTTTCTCATCTTCGACGCTAAATTCATGGTCAACTGGAATATCATTCTTTTGAGCAACAGCAATCATGCGTAAACCATCATGGTTGTGTTGTTCATAAACTTCCATCGCTTCTTCGATGATTGCATCATCCAGTGGGACGACAACACCATCGCGATCGATATATTTACACAGCTTCACAATTTCTTCTACAGCACCCTTTGAAATCAGTTGACGTTTGTCATTGTTATCCTCTAAGATAACAGACATACGACGTCTTGCAAAATCAAATGGAATTTCATCAACGACCGTGTAGTAGTTCAACAAGTCGGTCATGTTGTAACTTTCTGCACGTTCAATAATAGCAAAGTCAATTAAGTTTTTTAATCCGGATTGGAATGATGAGTTTAAGTATGCATGTCGCAAGATACGCATGTCATCTTCACCTTTAACATTCATATAACGTTCAAGTATGATTTCATCTTGTGTAATGGTTCCTGTTTTATCCGTACACAGAACATCCATTTCACCAAATGCAGAGATTGCAGATTGTGACTTAACAATGGTTTGATGTTTGGACATATTAATCGCTCCACGCGCCATACCACTACTGAGTACTACAGGTAACATCTCTGGGGTAAGTCCTACAGCAACAGTAAGTGCAAATAGGAATGCAATTAGGAAATCTTGTTTAAGAACACCATTAATAACAAAAATAACTGGAAGCATGATTAACATCAGCTTCATTAATAAACGGGAAATTGTACTGATACTGGTTTCAAAACTGTTGGAACGTTTCGTATTTTTTAGGGATGATGACATACTTCCTAGGTAAGAATCACTTCCTGTACGAATAACAACGGTAACAGCAGAACCCGATACAACGTTGGTTCCCATTAAACAAAGGTTTGTATAATCACTTTCACCACCTTCAGTATGATCTTCATCATACTTAACAAATTTTTCGATGGGTTGTGATTCACCCGTTAGGGTCGCTTGTGATAAGAATAAGTCTTTTGCAGAGATTACACGCAGGTCAGCAGGAATAATATCACCAGCTGATAATCGTACGATATCTCCAACTACTAAATCCTCAATTGGAATTTCGACATAGTGACCATCGCGAAGTGCTGCAGTGGTGTTGGAAACCATATTTAATAGTTTTGCAGTAGCAGCATCAGATCGCTCTTCTTGAATGAAAGAGATCAGTGTAGAAATAATAACAATGACAGATAGTATGGATACGGTTAAGTAATCTTTCTCAGCCGTAAGAACAATATCTGAAATGAAGGTAATTAAGATAACTACCAATAAAACAATATTGAAGGGATTGATCAGTACGTTAACAAATCCAAAGAATGGATTTTTCTTAGCACTGTCTTTAATGATATTAGGACCCAGCAGCTCTAATTTCTCTTCTGCTTGATCTTGTGTGTACCCTTCGCGGTATGCACCCAGATCTTTTAAGAGATCATCTTGTGGTGCTTGTAAAACTTGAATCAATGATTTTTTTTGGTTGGACATTGTGAACAACTCCTCTCTAATTAATTAGAGAACATGTGAGTATCAAGGTGATACCCTATGGGATCATCATCACATGCACTCTGTGAATATTGACTACAATTGCAACACTGACTGTTCATAGTTGTACCACCTCCTTCTCTAATTACTATAACAAAATAGTGCGCCTAACACAATCTTACGGTTGATTTAACTTGAAATTAAGTGAAGTTTAGGGACTGTGTGTAAGTCTTCACAAAAACGCTATAAATTTGAAGATAATTTAAGAGAATATTGATGATGAGGAAGCAAACTTTCATAAGTTTTCAGAAAGTTTACAAACATCTGTGGTATAATTTTTAAATACTAAGGAGCTCAAGATGAAAAATATAACTACAGTTTTATTTGATTTGGATGGCACATTATTGCCAATGGACCGTGATGCCTTTGAGAAGGCTTATGTTGGATCCTTTGCACAATACAATGCCGATGTCATATCACCCCAAGATTTATTAACGGCCTTAATGGGGGCCACTGATTCAATGATTGAGAATCAAGAAAAGACAGCGGTTAATGAAGTGCGTTTTTATGAGCACTTTAAATCATATATGGATGCCGATACTTTTGCTGCTATTGATGCTAAGTTGGATCACTATTACAGTGTTGAATTTGATGTTGTTAAGGCAGTGACCTCACAATCTCAAGCGATGGTGGATAGTGTTGCTTACTTAAAGGAATCTGGAAAACAATTAATTCTAGCCACTAACCCATTATTTCCAAAAGTCGCCACTGACAAGCGCATTGCTTGGTCAGGTGTTGATTTAACAGACTTTATGGATGTCACTCGTTTTGAAGAAAACCACTTTTGTAAACCACAATTGCAATATTATACAGAAATTCTAGAAGACCATGGTTTAAAAGCGGAAGAATGTTTGATGGTAGGGAATGATGTTGAAGAAGATTTGATTGCCCGAGAACTGGGAATGAAAACCATGCTATTAACCGATGATTTAATCTATCGTAATACCGATACACCAATTGAGTGTGATTGGAGCGGAACCCGTCAGGAGTTCCTGCAAAAAATTAAGGAGTTGTTTTAAATGATTATTGGAAGTGTTAAAGAAATTAAAGATTTTGAAGCACGTGTGGGCTTGATGCCATCACACGTATTGGAATACATCAAACAAGGACACAGTGTTCTTGTTGAAAAAGGATTGGGATTGGGCAGTGGCTTTTTAGATCAAGCGTATCTTGATGCAGGAGCTACTGTACTGGATTCAGCAGAAGAAGTATGGGGAGCTGTCGATATGATGATTAAGGTTAAAGAACCTTTAGCATCTGAATATGATTATCTTAAACCCGGATTAATTCTATTTACTTACCTACACTTAGCATCCAATTTAGAATTGACCGAAGTGCTTTGTGAAAAACAAGTCAGTGCGATTGCTTATGAAACCATTACGGATGATGATGGGGGATTGCCTTTATTAAAACCCATGTCTGAAGTTGCAGGACGTCTAAGTATTCAAGAGGGATCAAAATATCTTGAGAAGACTTATGGTGGTAAGGGAATCTTATTATCAGGAGTACCAGGAGTATCTGGGGGTCATGTTGTCATCTTAGGAGGTGGTAATGTGGGTATGTCTGCTTGTAAGACAGCACTGGGTACTGGAGCAAGTGTTTCCGTCTTGGACCGTAATATAGAGCGTCTTGCTTATATTGAAGATGTGTTTCAAGGCCGTGTGAATACCATTTATTCTGATGAGACATCACTGATTAGTGAATTGCAACGAGCTGATGTGGTGGTAGGGTCTGTTTTACTACCGGGTGAAAAGACACCCAAATTGGTACGTAAAGAACACTTGAAAGTCATGGAAGCTGGAACGGTATTGGTAGATGTTGCCATTGACCAGGGAGGATGTTTTGAAACATCACGCCCGACAACTCACTCTGACCCAATATTTATAGAAGATGGCATTGTTCACTATTGTGTCAGTAACATGCCAGGGGCAGTACCTAAGACCTCAACCTTTGCCTTAGGCATTGCAACTTTAAGCATTGGACTACAAATTGCAAATAAGGGACTGGATGATGCTTTGAAATCAAATAAGCACATTTTAATGGGCCTGAACACCTTTGGTGGTCATGTTTGTAATAAAGCGGTTTCATCCGCATTGGGACTTCGCTTTACAGAATATGAAAATTTGGTTAAACCATCGCTTTCATAGCATAAATTTGGTACAATACATATAACAAACAAAGGAGGTGGACATCATACCGAATGTAGTAACACACGGACTGATGGCGCTTGACGTCTATAATTCTATAGAGGCCTCTTCCGTAAAAGAATCAATTAAAAAACATCCCAAAGCATTTCTATTAGGGAGCAATGGACCTGATATCTTATTTTATTACAAAGTCTTTCCTTGGGAAGATCAAGATGAAAACAAACGCATTGCGGATATTGGATCCTTAATGCATGAAGAAAACATTAATGCTTTCTATACAGAAGCATTGGCGTTTATCAATCGTGTCCAAGATCCTGAGCGAAAAGACATTCTTACAGCTTTTCTAGCAGGTCATATGATGCACTGGTCATTAGATAGCATCAGCCATCCATTTATCTTTTATCGCGGTGGTGAAATCGCAGGTAAAACTGAGTTTTGGCATTTCCGATATGAGTCAATGATTGATGCCTTAATGGTGACATACTATAAGAAAAAACAACTGACAGATTTAAAAGCAAAACGATTTGTTGATGTCAATGAACATGAACGTCGTGTGATTGCTTCCTTTTATAGCAGCATGCTTGAAAATGTGTTTGATGTCGCAGTGAGTGATGGTGAAATTGATTCAGCAATTCATTCATTTAAGAAAATATTAAATTTCTTATATGATCCACATAACATTGTTACGCCACTCTTAAAGGGGGCGGAACATGTATTAGGTAATGAGTGGGCATTTACATCTCACAGTGTAAATCCTCGCATTGATGCAACATACGATGTATTAAATCTTAAAAAAGAAATTTGGTACAATCCAACTGATCTTAATATGGCATCTAATACATCATTTATAGAACTGTATGAAGCGTCAATAAAACTGGGCAGTATTCTGATTGGTGCCTTAAATGATGGCCTTGAAGGAACACGTCAAAACTTTGATGACATCTTGCAAGACCGACAGTATGATACCGGTGTATCCACAGGTGCTAAGATGAAGTATTACGATAGTATATATGAAAAATAGGAGGATTTGTTTATGTTAATTAAAATTCATGGAAAAAATGTAGAGATTACACAGGCAATGCAAGAACGTGCTGAGGAAAAATTATCATTCCTAAACAAATATTTTGATATTGATGACTCATGGCGTTGTACTATTGTGGTGGATGTTACACCACAAGGTAAAAAAGTTGAGACCACAATTACTTCAAAAATTGGTACACTTCGATCAGAAGTATTAAACCCAGACTTCTATGCTGCACTGGATATCTCAATTGATAAACTTGAAGATCAAATTAGAAGACATAAAACACGTCTTTCACGCAAGAATCGTGAAAGCTTATCAACAGCTTTCTTACAATTGATTGAAGAAGAAGACAAACAAGAAGAAGCAAAACTTGTTCGTACGAAAACAATCGATGCTCAAGAAATGAACCTTGATGAAGCAATTCTAAGAATGGAAATGCTGGGTCACTCTTTCTTCATCTATACAGATGATGAAACAGAAGGGGTTGCAGTTGTTTATAAACGTTTGGATGGAGACTACGGTCTTCTGGAAGTAGAATAAAAATAAGCGAAAATTTTATCATTGTATAAAGAAGGAAAGCGATGCTTTCCTTCTCTAATTATGCTATACTATTTTCATTATTATGGAGGGTTTCGCAATGAGCTTTAAAGAAAAATTTAAAAATATGTTCACAACAGATGATGAAGAGATGTACCTTGAGTACGATGGTCAAGATACAGAAGGTCTGAGTGAATATGAAAAACCAAAAAGTAAGGGGATGAATCAATTGCCTACAGATGCAAAAATGGCTTTATTTGAGCCACGTACGTTTGAAGAAAGTGAAGATGTTGCGCGTTACTTAAAGAGTAATCGTGCTGCAGTTGTAAACTTACACCGTTTGCAACGTGATTATGCACAAAGAACGATTGACTTCCTAACAGGTGTTATCTTTGCACTTGATGGAAACATTCAAAAAGTTGCTGATAATACAATTCTGTGCACACCACGATCCATTGCGGTTGAAGGTGAGATTACTTTAGGAATTGACGAACAAGAAGCATAATGAGTGATCCATTCTCAAGATTTAGAATTAAAAGACAAGGGTATGATCGTTTTGAAGTTGATAAGGAAATGCGCAGACTCGAAACAGATAATGCACGTTTGCAAGAAGCTTTAGCTTTAAATAAAAATCAAATCCAAACCCTTCTAAATCAGCGAGAAGGGTTAAGTAAGCAGTACAACAAACTTTCTAAAGAAATTACCATTAGAGAGAAAGCGGCAGAAGAAATGGCACGCTTGGCACTTCGTGAGGCCAACAGCATCATTGAAACTGCATATGGCAATGCAGACCTCATTGTAAGGGAAGCAATGTCTACTGCACGACAGTTATTGATTGAAATTTCTCGAATCAGTAGCCAATCGCAAGAAATTCGTGTAGAATTAAATGAGAAAGTCTTGACGCTGCATGAAATACTGCAAGGTCTTGAATTTCCGGAAATTCCAAATATTAAAAGTGTTGGTAAAGATCAAGACAAAAAATAGGCGTACCCGTTATTATAGAGACTGCATGTTTGGTGGAAGTGCAGATAACCCCCTTATTTTATCACTTGTAAACCAGTAGATGCGAATGAAGTAGTATTTACCGTATAACTGCGTTAAAGTGATAAGCGTTCAGCAATTTTTTGTTGATCATTAAGGTGGTACCGTGTTTAAACTATTAAATGCCCTTATTTAAGGGCTTTTTTTTATGTAAAGGAGAAATAGAAGGATGAATTACAAAGATACATTACATTTGCCAAAGACCGACTTTGAGATGCGTGGAAATCTCAATAAGAAAGAACCTGGCATCCAAGAAGATTGGGAAGCAAAAAAGATTTACCAAAAGATGTTAGATAGCCGTGTTGATGCACCGCTATTCACATTGCATGATGGGCCTCCATATGCTAATGGAAACATCCATATTGGACATGCATTAAATAAAATCTTAAAAGATATTTTAATCCGTTCAAAATACATGGCTGGATACAAGACACCATTTAGACCAGGGTGGGATACTCATGGTCTACCCATTGAGGTAGCAATCCAAAAACTAGGGGTTGATCGTAAGACCATGCCAACACATGAATTTAGAAAACTGTGTGAAGATTATGCGCGTGAGCAAGTTGCAATTCAAACAAAAGACTTTAAAGCTTTAGGGACAGTTGCAGATTATGACAACCCATACATTACATTAAATAAAGACTTTGAAGCAAAACAAATTGAAATTTTTGCAACAATGGCTATGAAGGGCATGATCTACAAAGGATTAAAACCAGTATACTGGTCACCATCCAGTGAGTCTGCTTTAGCTGAGGCTGAAATTGAATATCAAGACCGTCGTGACCCAACAATCTATGTATCTTTTGATGTTGTTGATGGAAAAGGAGTCTTATCAAATGATGACTCACTACTAATCTGGACAACAACACCATGGACAATTCCTGCTAACTTAGCAATTACAGTAAACCCACGTATGGAATACTCACTTGTTAAGACACAAAAAGGAAACTTTGTCATCATGACAAGTCTAATGGAAGCAGTTCTTGAGAAATTAGAACTTGAAAACTTAGAAGTATTAAAAACATTTGCTGGTGCTGAGATTGAAGGGGTTATCTATAAACACCCACTTTATGATCGTACACATCCTGTTATCTTAGGGGACCATGTTACCGATGAAGCAGGTACCGGTTCAGTTCATACTGCTCCTGACCATGGGGACGAAGACTTTGTTGCAGCAGCAGCTTATGGTATTAAACCAATTGCTCCAGTTAACGCACAAGGTATCTTAACTGAAGTTACTGGTGAATTTGCGGGATTAACATTTGAAGAAGCAAACAAAGCAGTTACTGTTAAACTTGATGAACTTGGACATATGTTAAATATGTCATGGTTGGTTCACAGTTACCCACATGACTGGAGAACTAAAAAACCTGTTATCTATCGTGCAACCACACAATGGTTTGCATCAATTGATGC
>DEPV01000055.1:0-13241 GCA_002358955.1 Erysipelothrix sp. UBA3383
CGGATTGCTTCTGGTACTTCTTGTGCTTTACCAGTACCAAATCCTACGTGTCCGTTTTTATCACCAACGATTACTAAAGCTGCAAAACGTAAACGGCGTCCACCTTTAACAACTTTAGTAACTCTATTGATGGTTACAACGCGCTCTTCAAATTCTTGTTCGCGTTGATCTCTTCTAGGTTTACGATTCATCATTTCCTCCTTAGAACTCTAGTCCAGCTTCACGAGCTGACTCTGCTAGTGCTTTAACACGTCCGTGATAGATGTAACCACCGCGGTCGAACACTACAGATTTAATGCCTTTGTCTTGTGCAAGTTTTGCAATTTCAGCACCTACTTGAGCTGCTGCTGCTTCGTTTCCACCATTTTCAATCTTAAGTGCGATTGATCCTGTAGAAACTAATGTTACTTGTTTAATATCATCAATGATTTGCACAGAAATGTTTCCGTTTGAACGGTAAACGCTAAGACGTGGGCGTTCAGTTGTTCCATTGACTTTACGACGTACTCGTACATGACGACGTACGCGTTCTTGATTTCTAGATAATTTTTTTGCCATAGTTCAGTTTCTCCCTTCCCACTATTTCTTAGCTGTTTTTCCTTCTTTACGACGGATTTGTTCATTTTTGTATTTAACACCTTTACCTAGGTATGGTTCAGGTTTACGTGTAGCACGGATGTTTGCAGCCCACTCACCAACACGTTGTTTGTCGATACCACTTACTGTGATAGCTGTAGCTGAAGGTACGTCAATTTCAACACCTTCCTCTAATTCAAACTCGATTGGATGTGAATATCCAACATTTAAAACTAACTTGTTGTCAGCTTTAGATGCACGATACCCGATACCAACTAGCTCCAATGATTTTGAGAATCCTTCGTGGACTCCTTCGATCATGTTAGCAATTAGTGAACGAGTTGTTCCGTGTAATTGTTTAACTGCTTTTTTATCGTTTGGACGAACTACTACTAATTCGTTTTCGTTTAATTGTAATTCAAAGAGATCACTGAACTGACGAGTTAAAGTCCCTTTAGGACCCTTAACAGTCACCTCATTGCCAGCTTTGATTTCTACTTCTATTCCTGCCGGAATGGTAATCGTTTTATTTCCGATACGTGACATATTTTGTGTATCTCCTTTCTTACCAGATGTAAGCTAAGACTTCGCCACCAACATGTTTTTGACGTGCTTGCTTATCTGTAAGCATACCTTCTGAAGTTGTAATGATTGCAATTCCAAGTCCGTTAAGAACTCGAGGAACTTCATTAACTTTAGCGTATACTCTTAAACCAGGTTTTGAAATTCGTTTTAACCCGCTAATTACTCGTTCGTTGTTTGGTCCATATTTCAACACGATTGTGATTGATTTTTTGATACCTTCACCACTTACAAGATAGTCACGGATGAATCCTTCTTCTTTCAAAATTCTAGCGATTTCGATTTTTTCTTTACTTGCAGGGATTTCTACTACATCATGTTTTGCTAAGATAGCGTTACGAACACGTGTTAGTAGATCCGCAATTGGATCGTTTACATACATTTTTGAAATGCTCCTCCTTTAACTACCAGCTTGCCTTACGTACGCCTGGAATTTGCCCTTTATGTGCTAATTCACGGAAGCGAATACGAGACATTTTGTATTTTCTAATATATCCACGAGGGCGTCCATCAACTGAATCACGGTTGTGAATACGTGTTGGTGAAGCATTACGAGGAAGCTTTTGCAATCCTAGGTAATCGCCATCAGCTTTTAATTGAGCGCGCTTTTCTGCATAACGATCAACGATTTCTTGACGTTGCTTATTACGAGCAATCTTAGATTTCTTAGCCATTAGTTACCCTCCTTTTTAAACGGCATGCCAAACTCTTTAAGTAGAGCATAACCTTCTTGATCTGTTTCAGCTGTAGTTACGATTGTAATATCCATACCACGTACTTTTGAGATCTTATCATAATCAATTTCAGGGAAAATGATTTGTTCTTTTAGACCGAATGTGTAGTTTCCACGTCCATCAAATGATGAACCGTTGATTCCACGGAAGTCACGTACACGAGGTAGAGCAACTTTGATAACTTTTTCTAAGAAGTCATACATTTTGTCACCACGTAATGTAACTTTACATCCGATTGGCATTTCTTCACGAAGTTTGAAGTTCGCGATTGATTTTTTTGCTTTTGTAATTACTGGTTTTTGACCTGTAATTTGAGTCATATCAGCTACTGCATCTTCTAATACTTTTGCATTAGTAATTGCTTCACCAACACCCATGTTTACCACAATTTTTTCCAAGCGTGGTGCTTGCATTACAGAAGTATAGTTAAATTGTTTTACCAAAGCTGGTAATACTTCTGTTTGATATTGTTCTTTCAGTTTCATTTATCCATACCTCCTTATTTAATGATTGTTCCTGTTTGTTTGTAAACACGAACTTTTTTACCTTTTTCTTCAGAGTAACCTACACGGCTCGCTTTTTTAGCTTTTGAATCGTAAGCAGCAACGTTTGAAACATGAATCCATGCTTCCATTTCTGCGATTCCACCCTCTGGGTTCATTTGGTTAGGTTTCATGTGTTTCTTAACTAAGTTAACACCTTCAACTTTTACTTTGTCATGTTTAGGTGCTACCGCAATGACTTCACCAATGGTGCCCTTGTATGAGCCGGTAATTACTTGAACCTTATCTCCATTTTTGATTTTCATATGAGCCTCCCTATAACACTTCAGGTGCTAATGATACGATCTTCATAAAGTTATGTTCACGTAATTCACGAGCAACTGGTCCAAAGATACGTGTTCCACGTGGTGTCATATCATCTTTTAGGATAACAACAGCGTTGTCATCAAATTTGATGTATGATCCGTTTTCACGACGCACTCCATATTTTGTACGAACGATAACTGCTTTAACAACATCGCCCTTTTTAACGTTTCCGCCTGGAATTGCTTCTTTAACAGTTCCAACAACAATATCACCAATGTTTGATGATTGACGGTGTGATCCGCCAAGTAGACGGATAACTAAAATTTCTCTAGCCCCTGTGTTGTCAGCGACTTTACATCTTGTTTCGTTTGATATCATCTTGACAACCTCCCTACAATACTACGGCTTTTTGAACTAAACGAGTTACGCGGAAGTATTTGTCTTTTGATAATGGACGTGTTTCCATAATCTCAACAATATCACCAACGTTGAATTCGTTGTTTTCATCATGAGCCTTTAATTTATTTGAATAGTTTACACGCTTTCCGTATAGACGGTGGCGTTTTGCTGTTGTAATTTCTACAACTACCGTTTTATCCATTGCATCTGATACAACAGTTCCACGGTAAACTTTACGTTTGTTTCTTTCCATTAGTCAAGCCTCCTACTTCGCTTCACTAAGCTCACGCTCAGTGATTACGGTTTTAATACGAGCGATCGTTTTACGGATTTCTCTTAATCGAGCAGGATTTTCAAGTTGACCGATTGCTTGTTGGAATCGTAAGTCAAATAACTCTTCCTTAAGTGTGTCAATTTCTGCTATTAACTCAGCATTGTTTGTTTCACGAATATCTTTTAATGTCATACTTGTTCCTCCTCTCCCTTACGGACAAATCTAGTTTTAACAGCTAATTTGTGTGATGCTAATCTGAAAGCTTCACGTGCTGTTTCTTCATCTACCCCTGCAATTTCGAACATTACACGGCCAGGTTTAACTACTGCTACCCATCCTTCAGGTGATCCTTTACCAGAACCCATTCGAACTTCAAGTGGTTTCTTAGTGATTGCTAAGTGTGGGAAGATTTTAATCCAAACTTTCCCACCACGTTTCATATAACGAGTCATTGCGATACGTGCTGCTTCAATTTGGCGGTTACTGATGTAGTTACCTGATTCAGCAACTAAACCATACTCACCAAAAGCAACGGTACGACCAGCTTTTGAACGTCCTTCGTATGAAAGACGGTGTGGTTTTCTATATTTGGTACGTTTAGGCATTAACATGCTTACTTACCTCCTTGCTCTTTATTCTGTGCAGCACCAGCATCTCTACGAGCTGGGCGACGGTTAGGACGACGTCTACGGTCGAAACGTCCACCTTTTGGTGCTTCTGGTTCTACAACTAATTGTCCTGGAAGAACTTCTCCACGGCAGATCCAAACTTTAACACCTAAGATTCCGAATTGAGTGTTTGCTTCATAGTGAGCATAGTCAATGTCAGAACGAAGTGTATGTAGAGGAACAATTCCTTCTGAATACCCTTCTGTACGAGCCATATCTGCTCCACCTAGACGGCCAGATACTGCTGTTTTAATTCCTTTAGCTCCAGAACGCATTGTGTTTTGGATTGTACGTTTTTGTGCTGTACGGAATGATGCACGTTGCTCTAATTGCTCAGCAATTTTACGAGCTACTAAGTGAGCATCTAAATCTGGGTTAGCAACTTCAACAACTTTAATGTTTACAGTTGAACCTTTTGAGATTTTTTCAATTTCTTTTTTTAATTTCTCGATTGAAGCACCGTTAACTCCAATAACAACTCCTGGACGAGCTGTACGGATGATAACTTCAACGCGATTTTTTGATCTTTCAATTTCAACGCGTGATACATAAGCATCTTTAAGGTTTGTGAAAATGTAATCACGGATTAAACCGTCTTCATGTAGAAGGTTTCCGAATTCTTTTTCAGCATACCAACGTGATTCCCAATCACGAATAACGCCAACGCGCATACCGATCGGATTAACTTTTTGACCCATTATTTTACCTCCTCGTTATGCTCAGCCACAACAACTGTGATGTGACTTGTACGTTTCATAATTGGTGACGCTGAACCTTTAGCACGTGGTCTAAAGCGTTTCATTGTGATACCTTCATCAGCAAAACATGCTGAAACGTATAATTTTGATTCATCTAATTGATGGTTGTTTGTTGCGTTTGCAACTGCTGATTTTAATACTTTAGCAATAATTTCAGATGCACTGTTAGGTGTATACTGTAATACTGCTGCTGCATGATCAACATCTAATCCACGAATTTCGTCAAGAACTAAACGTGCTTTACGAGCTGGTACGCGGACTGTTTTAGCTACTGATTTAACTTGCATACTATCGACGACCTGCTTTCTTATCTGGAATATGTCCATTGTAACGACGTGTTGGAACGAATTCACCTAATTTGTGTCCAACCATGTCTTCTGTTACGTATACTGGAACGTGTTCTTTACCATTATGTACCGCAAACGTATGTTCTACGAANNNATTGTTGAACGACGTGACCATGTTTTAATTACTTCTTTTTTACCAGAAGCATTTAGTTTTTCTACTTTATCCATTAAATGGTAATCACAAAATGGACCTTTTTTTAAACTACGACTCATATCTGTTTCCTCCCTTTCGTCTACTTATCGTTACGACGACGTACGATTAGTTTTGTCGAAGATTTCTTAGCTTTACGTGTTTTAACACCCATAGCTTTTTTACCCCATGGTGTCATTGGCGCGATACGACCGATTGGTGTACGTCCTTCTCCACCACCGTGAGGGTGATCAACCGGGTTCATTGCAGACCCACGAACTGTAGGACGAATCCCCATGTTACGTGAACGACCAGCTTTACCGATTGTTACTAATGAATGTTCTCCATTACCAACTTCACCGATTGTTGCACGGCATGTTGATAATACTTTACGAACTTCACCTGATGCTAGAGATACGATTACATAGTGATCTTCTAGACCAAGTACTTGTGCGGATGTACCAGCTGAACGCACTAATTGTGCACCTTTTCCTGGTTTTAGCTCGATTGCGTGAACTGTTGTACCTTCTGGCATTTGTCCAAGCTCTTTAGCGTTTCCGACTTTAATATCAGCATCTGCTCCAGAATATAGAACATCGCCAACCTTAATTCCTTTTGGAGCTAAGATATAACGTTTTTCACCGTCTGCATAGTTTAGCAGCGCGATGTTTGCTGAACGATTTGGATCATATTCGATTGTTGCAACTGTTGCTGGAATATTGTCCTTGTTTCGTTTGAAGTCAATAATACGATATTGACGTTTGTGTCCACCACCGATGTGGCGAGTTGTAATTCTACCCAAGTTGTTACGTCCACCTGTTTTATCAAGTGGTGCTAACAATGAACGTTCTGGTTTTACTCCTTTAGTTAACTGTTCGTTAGCTAAAGTAGTCATATTACGACGTCCAGGAGTAGATGGCTTATACTTTTTAATTGCCATGTTTAGTTTCCTCCTTACGCAAATTGTCCGGAAATAGCGTAATTCTTCCGATAAGTTTTGAAGTTATCTAAAGATTAGATAATTTCGATTGTTGAACCCTCAGCAAGTTTTATCATTGCTTTACGGATTACTTTAGTTTTTCCTTGGTGAACACCAACACGTTTTGGCTTAGCCTTTGTGTTTGATACGTTCACTGAAACAACTTTTACATTGAAGATGTCTTCAATTGCTTGTTTGATTTCGATTTTGTTTGTTCCACGAGCAACTTCGAATGTTACTGTATTGAATTCGTGGTGCATCGCAACGCTTTTTTCAGTAATGATTGGGCGTACGATAATATCTCTAGGATTACGTTTCATTATGCGAACACCTCCCCAGCTTGAACTGCTGCTGCTTCTGTAAATACGATTTGATCTGCATTTACGATGTCATATGTGTTTAATCCATCTACATTAAGAATCATTGCATTTGGAATGTTTCTCATTGATAGGTATGCAAAGTCTGCATCTTCTTCGTTAGCAACTACGAACATTGTTTTTCTTCCGAAGTTGTGTGCATCCATTAATGCAACGAAGTTTTTTGTTTTAACAGTTTCGAATGTTAGGTTTTCGATTACTGTCATTGTTGAGTCAATCACGTGTTGTGATAATGCTGAACGAATTGCCAAACGACGAACCTTACGGTTTAAGTTATATTTATAACTTCTTGGAGTAGGACCGAATGCGATACCACCTCCACGCCAGATTGGTGAACGACTTGATCCTGCACGTGCACGACCTGTTCCTTTTTGAGCCCAAGGTTTTTTACCACCACCGCGTACTTCTGTACGAGTTTTTGTGTCGTGGTTTCCTTGACGTAATGATGCTTGTTGCATAACTACTGCTTCAAAAATTGTTTGGTTATTTGGTTCAATACCAAACACTGACTCAGCTAATTCAATCTCGTGTAGAGTTTTAGCTTCTTGATTAAGAACTGAAATCTTAGGCATTGTCAGTTTCCTCCTTAACACTTAAATCTACTAATTCAACTGCATCTTTAGACTTAACGCGTTTTACTGTTGATTTAACAGTTACAAATCCACGTTTAGGTCCAGGGATGTTTCCTTTAATTAATAGGTAGTTATTTTCTGTATCAACTTTGATAACTTCCAGTTTTTGGTTGGTTGTTGTATATCCACCCATTTGTCCTGGCATAACGCCACCTTTTTTAATAACAGCTGGTGTTAGACCACCTGTTGCTAATGAACCGATTCCTCGGTGGAAGCGTGAACCGTGTGATGATGGTCCTAGTGATTGATTTCCTCGGCGGATTGCACCTTGGTAACCTTTACCACGTGAAGTACCTGTAACATCTACATAGTCTCCTGCATTAAATAAATCTGCTGTAACGATATCTCCGACTTCTTTGTCAAACATACCTTGTCCAGCAATTTCGCGTACAAATTTCTTTGGAGCACTGTTAGCTTTAGCAGCGTGAGCGATCTCTGATTTGTTTGCTCGTTGAAGTTTAACATCAACAACACCTAATTGAACAGCGTCGTATGAGTCAGTTTCAACAGTTTTCTTTTGAAGAACAACGTTTGGTAATACTTCTACTACTGATACTGGAATTAATGTACCGTCTGTAGCGAATACTTGAGTCATTCCTAATTTACGTCCTAATAAACCTTTCATGATGTCTCCCTTCTACTAAAGTTTAATCTCGATGTCTACACCACTTGGTAGATCCAAACGACTTAGAGCGTCGATTGTTTCTGCTGATGGTCCTACAATTTCAATCAGACGCTTGTGCGTACGTGATTCGAATTGTTCTCGAGAATCCTTGTTAACGTGTACCGATCTTAATACTGTAATAATTTTCTTTTCAGTTGGTAATGGTACTGGTCCAACTACTTTTTTTGCACCGTGGTCGTTAGCTGCTTGAACAATTTTTTGTGCAGCACTATCGATTGTGCGGTGTTCATAAGCTTTTAAACGAATACGAATAAAATTCTTTGCCATGGAAATTCCTCCTTCATTCCGTCAACTTAAGTTGACCTGCTCCGTGTCAAATTTACCCGGCTTCTCACTGACCATGACAACGCCTATCAGTGTGCCGGCAACCTTGCACTTCTATGCAGTCGCTGTAATATTATACACTATTAACCATGAGATACAAGGCTTTTGATAAAATACTTCAAAATATCTTCAAACCCACTAAAATAAGGCTATTATTGGCTATTTTTCTTGGAATAATAAGCCATAAGTATATGAAAACAAAGAAAAACTGACACCTTAGTCGATATCAGTTGATTCTAATGCTTGTAATCTACGTTTTAAGTCCAATCCACCCCTAAACCCGCGCAGACTGCCATCTTTACCATTAACACGATGACAGGGCACTAATATAAGGATGGGATTTTGACCAATGGCACTGGCTACTGCACGAACAGACTTGGGTTTACCCATTGCTAATGCAACATCAGTGTAGGTCCATACCTCACCATAAGGAATGGCTAATAAGGTATTCCAAACCTGTTTTTGAAATTGAGTCCCTTTCAGATTGAATTCAAAGGCATGCTCATGATGATTGCCTTGTGTATAGTCAGTTAGCCATGTCTCAAGTGATTCAAAGCCAGAATCACTTTCAATCCAGACTTGCTCGTCAAAGCGTTGGCACATAGCCTCAAAGGTATCCAGTGGACCCCCTACAAAAGTAATGCCAGCCTCATCCTTAGCAAGGTAAATGGATTGCCCCATTAAATTAAATTGTTTGTATTCCATAAGCACACCTCTTCATTTCTTATATAGATGAGAATTTGTATACGTTAATTATAACCTATTTATTAGAATAGGAAGAAACCAAGCACACCTGATATTAATAAGATCTTCATAGTATCCAGTTTAAACTTCCATACCATTAATAGTAGTGCAATGAATGGTAAGATGATTTGCAGTTCCAGTTTTTGTTGGGGTATTAGGAGTAACTGAAAGATGGATACCCCAGCAAGAAAGATGAGTGCCGTTGAGCTGATTCGTAATGATTTTAGGAATTGATCCCAGTAAGCCTTCTGATTAGCCTTCTTATAGGAAGCATAAATACCAATGGTTAATAAAACACCAATAAGGGATGCTGCAACCGTTGCGATGATAGCACCGATAACACCTGCTACATCAAGTCCTACAAAAGTTGATATGTTTAGTGTTAGGGGACCTGGTGTCATATTGGAGATGGTAATCATATCTACAAAGGTTTCAGTAGTAATCCATCCATGCGTGTTGATAATACGATCTTGGATCAGTGGAATGGTTGCATAACCCCCACCCAAACTAAACATGCCCACATATAAGAATTCAAAGAATAATTTTAATAGAATCATATTTGACCTCTTTCATACTTAAGATAAACAAAGAAGACTGCAATCACATTAAAAATAAGGATAAAGACTACCGGTAGATTGAATACCAGATTAAGTGCTATAGAGATTAGGAAGAATAAGATTGATACTTTATGGTCTCTTTTGTAAAGTGCTACTATCATGTCTTTAATAAGCAACGCCATAATAACTGCAACTCCAATTTCTAATCCTTTAAATACACTTTGAACTATGGGTTGTGCCATCAGTGAGTCATAGTATATAGAAACCAGTGAAATGATTCCTAGTGGCGGGATGATGGTTGCAATGAAGGTACTTAACATCATGGGTAAACCACCCACTTCATAAGCAACTCCAGATGAAAGTGAACATGAGATGGAACCGGGTGATGATTGTGCTATCGCCGCTAGATCTTGAAGTGTCGCCTCACTTAAGACACCCTTCTCCTGTACGAGCTTCTTTCGTAACATAGGGATGGTAATATAACCACCACCAAATGACACTAAACTTAAACCTATAGTGAATAAAAACATTTCTAAACTTGACATTTTTTTCATAAAGATTCCCCTTTTACTTTATTACGTACTGTTCATTATAGACCTATCAAAATACAATTACAAACCGCTTATAAAATCATATGAAACTGCATTTTAATTTTAATCATGTTTGTTGAATTTCGTTAATGAGAATGATATTTACAATAATAATTACACATGCAAGTTTAAATATAAGCAATAAAAAAGGCCTTTCTAATGAAAGACCTTATATAATAATTACCAAACAGCGATATAACCATCTGATCGAGGTTCGGTAGCTCCTGTTAGAACACCTTCCTCATTCACAAGAATAATCTGACCGCGTCCCATCATGATGGATTCATTAAGAACCTCAATTTCATGACCCATACGCATTAGTTTCTCTGTAATATGGAAGTCCAAGTCACGTTCAACTTGAACCTTTTTACCACTTACCCATTGCCAACGCGGAGCATCCAGCGCCTCTTGTGGATTCAGATTGAAATCGACAAGACTGCTGACTACCTGCATGTGTGCTTGAGGTTGTAGTGGTCCTCCCATAATACCAAATGGCCCTAGTGCCTTTCCATCTCTTGTTAAGAAAGCTGGAATGATGGTATGTAGAGGTCGTTTACCCGGTTTCAATTCATTGGGATGATCTTTTTCCAATGTAAATTGACTACCACGATTATGCAGTGAAATACCACGTCCTGGTACTACAGATCCACTACCAAATCCGGTATAACAACTTTGAATGAATGATACCATGTTGCCATCACCATCTGCAGTAGCAAAGTATACCGTTCCCGCACTTTCAAGCTCACCAGGAGCTGGCTCCATTGCTTCATCGGTAATACGCGCACTTTGTTTTGCAGCATATTCTTTAGAAAGCATTTCTTCAATATCAACACGCATACTGATTGGATCACTTAAGTGTGTCATACCATCTGTAAATGCCATCTTCATAGACTCAATTTGTTTATGGTAGGTATCTGCACATTCCTTCTCCGTTAATGTCTGTGGCTCTAGATTATTCAGTGCCATCAGTGCCATTAAACCAATACTGTTAGGAGGCAATTCCCACACATCAACACCACGGTAATTCACTTTAATTGGGTCAACCCATTCAACTTTATGGTTTTCAAGATCTGACTTACGAATAAAGCCACCATTTGCCAGTGAGAAATCTTCAATCTCTTGAGCAATTTGCCCTTCATAGAACGACTTCCCATTAGTAGCTCCTATCTCA
Source organism: Erysipelothrix sp. UBA3383 (assembly GCA_002358955.1). Lineage (GTDB taxonomy): Bacteria > Bacillota_I > Bacilli_A > Erysipelotrichales > Erysipelotrichaceae > Erysipelothrix. The sequence continues at coordinate 11,337 of DEPV01000055.1, forward strand.
CGCAATGTGCGTGCATGATCAGGTGCATAGAACATCTCACCTGCTTCAAGTGGACGACCGTTCGGGCAGAAGGTATCAAACCATGTTTCTAAGACAGGGTACTTCTCTTTCTGTGCTGAGTAGATTTTAAAGTATCGTTTCCACAAACGGGCAACGTTAGCACTCACAGGGAAGCCATCTTCAGCAATTTGTGCCGCTGGTTCTAATGTTTCAGCAAGGCTTAAATTACCAAAGCGCTCTGACAGTGCCACCCATCCACTAGGGATTCCCGGTACACTGACTGGATCAAGTCCAAAGAGTGTGATTTTATCATACCCTTTTGCTTGAATTGCTTCGCTTGTCATTAAGGCAGGAGCTGCACCACTTGAGTTAAGCCCATAAATCTTCCCTTCAAACCAAACGATTGCAAAGTTATCGCCACCAATTCCATTTCCTGATGGCTCCAACACTGATAAAGCAGCTGCAGTAGCAACCGCCGCATCAATGGCATTTCCCCCTTTTTTAATAATGTCTAAACCAATTTGTGATGCCAGTGGTGTTGCCGATGCAACCATCCCCTTGCGTCCAAATACTAAGTTTCGACGAGATGCATAACGATAATGATACGGATCAAACTTCAACATATTACCCTCCTATAAGAAATTTACAAATATTCCCGCAACTATAATTGATAAAACTGTAACGGTAGTCATTCCCGCTACGACATAACTTGGCATGATGCGATCCAGAACAATTTGTTGTTCAATGGGATCATCACTCACCGCCTTGGATACTTCTTGTGCAACTAAGAACGTTGCAGGGAATCCCAGATACTGTGCTAAAGACACACCAAATGCAAGGTGTTTTGAATTCAGTAGCTTCCAACCTGGTAAAACCTTGAATGCAATATATAGAAGAGCAATCGTAACTGCAAGAATAATCACTACATTCATTCCTAAACTCATTAAGTCATCAACACTCACCTTACCCAGTGATGGAATGATTGTTACATAAACTAACATTGAGAAGAAACCTGAAGATTTTGACTTCTCTAAAATACGAGCTGGTACCAGATCAAAGTAAGTTGTGATGGTTCCAAGTCCCAATGCCCATAATGAGTAGTTAATTTTAGGGAATGTTTTACCCATTGAGATCGCAAACCATGCAAACATAACCACCAAGAATAAACACACAAAATCTGAATAGTATTTTTCATACTTTGTATAAAGACCCTTACGTGAGGTATCTTTTTCTTCATCTTTTTGAGCCGCTTCATAAGTCCCTGCACGATATTGTTCTAAAACTTCACGCGCCTCAAGAACTCCTGTACGTGATGCTGGCACAGCACCCGCAAATTTCTTAACCGCATACATAATTGCAGCAAAAGCAGCAACAGAAGCCAAGCCTAACTCAGTAGCCTGAGCAGACATGATTTGAGTGGAAACAATACCACCATTCAATACTGGAATTGCAACAATGGCAGTTTCCTTACCAATGATTGGTATTAGTAGGAAACATCCCAACATCACAACCACCATTGAAATCATTGCTGTAACTACCGTACGCCATTCACGAATCAATTGTTTCAGATTAATCATAGACCCCATATGGAAAATCAGAATTGGAGCAGCCATAGACGCTACTTCTGATAAACCTGCTTTGTTAATAACATCTTTGGGAATCCACCCAAACATGAAACCAAACAGGAAAATTGATAGCACCACAAACACTGACGACACCTTTGCTTTTGTTAGTGTGCCTAATACATCCCCAACGGCAAACACTAAGACCACAAAGGAAAAATAAAACAACATATTACCCGATATAAAATTTGCTATGAATTGATCCATATTATCGGTCCTCCTTTTTTATGTAGCCCTAGTTTAACATATGTAAACAGCCATTGAAACCTTTTTCTGTAATAAA
>DEPV01000055.1:13260-13426 GCA_002358955.1 Erysipelothrix sp. UBA3383
AATATATGTAAGAGATGTTGAAACATATGAATACATGTACATTTATACATTGCATTTACCACATAAAACGCACAAAAAAAGACCCTAGATAAACTAGAGTCTTAATAATTTTTATAAAATTATTTAATGATTTCTGTAACGTTTCCAGCACCAACTGTACGTCCAC
>DEPV01000087.1 GCA_002358955.1 Erysipelothrix sp. UBA3383
ATATTATCTTTAATACGACGTCCCTCTTCAACAGCATCAACAACCGTTGCAAAGTTATCATCTGTAAGAACCATATCAGCAGCACTTTTCGCAACTTCAGTACCTACAATACCCATTGCAGCACCAATATCAGCACGTTTTAAAGCAGGCGCATCATTAACCCCATCACCCGTCATAGCAACGATGTGACCGTGTTGTTTCCACGCTGAAATAATTCTCATCTTATGTTCTGGTGATACACGTGCATACACACCAATTTGTGTCACTTTATCAAAGAGATCATCATCACTCATTGCATCCACTTCTTTACCTGATACTACAAGTTGTCCCTCTTCCAGTAAACCAATATCACGACCAATTGCCTCAGCAGTAGTCATATGGTCTCCTGTAATCATAACAACACGAATTCCAGCATGTTTTGCAACAGCAATCGCATCTTTAACTTCAGGACGTGGTGGGTCAATCATCCCTACCAATCCAACAAAGATTAAATCAGATTCAATTTGCGCTTCGCTTAAGTCTTCACTTTCAACTACTTTATAAGCCAGTGTTAGAACACGTAGTGCTTTTGATCCCATGCGTTTATTTTCTTTTTGAATGGTATCAAGATAAGCATCATTCATTTCTGATACCACACCATTTGCTTCATAGTATTTTACTTGAGATAAGACCTCATCAACACCACCCTTAACATAAACAAGTTTTTTCCCATCCACTAAGTTGATGGTACTCATACGTTTACGTCCTGAGTCAAAAGGAACCTCATTAAGACGTGTATTCTCTTTTAAAAGACTTTGGGTATCAAGACCAATAGTATCTGCCCATGCACTGAGAGCAGTCTCTGTAGGATCTCCTACCCAGACATTATCAATCATGCGAGAATCATTACACAACAACATCCCAAGCGCAAAATCATTCACATTATTTTCAGTCCAGTATTCCTGAACTGTCATTACGTTTTGTGTCAGTGTTCCTGTCTTATCAGAACAGATAACAGAAGCACTTCCTAATGTTTCAACAGATGGTAAGTTACGTACAATCGCATGACGCTCTACCAATCTGTTAACACCCATCGCTAATACAATAGTAGCAACTGCAGGTAAACTCTCAGGTACCACTGCAACCGCTAAAGAAATCGCTGTAAGGAACATATCTAGCGGTGCTACCCCATTGATCGTCCCTACAACAAACATAAGAGCACAGGCCGCCAGAGCACCAATACCCAGGATTTTACCCAAGTCATTCAATTGCTTTTGCAGCGGTGTTGCATCTTGTTTTGTTTCTTGTAACATCGTAGCAATACGACCCACTTCAGTTTGCATACCCACAGCGGTAACAATTCCTTGCCCACGCCCATAAGATACCATTCCTGATGAGTACGCCATATTCTTACGATCACCAAGACTTGCATCCGCAGCAACTACAACATCTGAAAATTTATCAACCGGTACTGATTCACCCGTCAATGAAGCTTCTTGAATTTTTAATGATTTGGAATCCGTAACACGCACATCAGCCGCTACTAAGTCCCCTGCATCAAGCACCAACAAGTCTCCAACCACTAAATCTTCAGAAGATACTGATACTTCCTGCCCATTACGAATCACCTTCGCATGCGGTGTTGTCATATCTTGTAAAGCTTTTAAACTTTTCTCAGCTTTACCCTCTTGTACCACTCCAATCACAGCATTCAGAATAATAATCGCTAAGATTACAAATGAATCGAATTTATCTCCAAAGAAGATATTAATAACAACCGCAACCATTAAGATAATAATGGTTGTATCTTTAAACTGATCTAAGATCTGTTCAAAGATGGAACGTCCTTTCGCTTCATCCAATTTATTAATCCCATTTTCAGTACGGGACTTCACTACTTGTTCGTCTGTTAAACCATTGACGATGTCAAGTTCTTTAGATATTTCATCCAAAGGTTTTGTATACCATTTTGTTTGTTCCATCAAACATCCTCCTATAATAGAAAAAGACTTTATCAAGTCTTTTAAAACGTTGATAAAGTCTCGAAATAAACACGTTCCGGACTCGCAGTGAGTCGTATTGACGAAACAGTGATCTAGAATAGATTTCTACTCCCTTTATGGATACATAATATCAAATCCAAAACCCTGTGTAAAGGAAAGAAACTGAAATCATGAAGATAATGCCTCATCAAAATACCGCCCATGCAAGCATGGACGGTATCTCTATTTTATAAATTCACTTTTCTTAAACGCGTAATCTTTAATGGTTGCCCATAGAGATCTTGCGGATAAGCTGTTTCATGTTCAAATTGATGTTTTGCATAAAACTTCTGTGTTGGAATGTTGCGACTTTCAATATCGGTAAAGTACGCTTTAGCATTGCTGTATTCATACAATGCATTCAGTAACTTCGTCCCATACCCTGCATCCTGAAATTTAGGAAGTACATACAAGGATACAATTTCGCACACATCATCCGTTTGTTTAAAACTTAGAAAACCAACACTTAAATCATCTTCATTAACGACAACCAGAATCTTACCCTCAGATACCAAATCCTCAATGATTGAAGCATTGTAGAAATCTTCTACAAACTTATCTTTAACATGAGTTTCCAGTAAATCTTTATAAGCATCATCCAGTGTTAATCGTGCAATCAGTGTGATTGGCAGAACATCTTCATGAGTTGCTAAATGAACCATGTGAAGCCCTCTCTTAGTATAACGCTTTTAGTGTATTCAAGACATTGTCTGTAGTGAATCCGTATTCCTTGAAGATGATGTCTCCAGGAGCACTTGCACCAAATTGGTCGATGCATACATAAGCACCATCAAGTCCAATGAATTGTCCCCATGAGTCACTTGATCCTGCTTCAATTGCAACACGTTTACGTACTGCATTAGGTAATACTGATTCTTTATACTCAGCACTTTGTGCATTGAACAATTCCATTGAAGGAACGGATACAACACGTACTGCAATATTTTCTTCAGCTGC
>DEPV01000031.1 GCA_002358955.1 Erysipelothrix sp. UBA3383
GACCATGTCGCAATTTCACTATCCCCATGTTCCCCAATAATATTGGCTTGAATATCACGTGCATCCACTTCAAACTTACGTGCTAAAGCTGCTTTGAAACGAGCTGTATCCAGTACCGTACCCGACCCAATAACACGCTCTGCAGGAAAGCCTGAAAGTTGGTATGTCACTTGAGTCAGGATATCCACAGGATTAGATACTACCAGCAGTATTGCATCTGGATTGTACTTTACAATCTCAGGTACTAATTGTTTATAAATATCAATATTACGGTTTACAAGATCAAGACGTGTTTCACCGGGTTTCTGTGCTAAACCTGCTGTAATAATAACGATATCAGAATCGTGTGTATCGGCATAATCTCCAGCTTTAATTTTAACAGGTGATACAAATACCGACCCTTGGTATAGGTCTAAAGCTTCCCCTTCAGCTTTTTCTTTGTTAATATCAACAATCACTATCTCTGATGCTAAGTTCTGATTCATCAATGCAAATGCAGTTGTTGAACCTACAAATCCTGCTCCAATAATGGAAATTTTATTTGTCTTCATACAGCCTCCTTATATTTCCTTTATCATATCAAAGAATGCTTTTATTTGGTATACTTTAGCCATTAGGAGAACACTTATGACACCATTTAAACAATTTTATAACAAACCTATTTCTGAACGTCGTCAAATTCTTAAAGACAATTATGGTCTTGAAGATGCCGACTTTGAAGGCCTTCAATTAGATGTTGCCAACAACATGATTGAAAATACCATCGGAACTTATAATGTACCTTTCGGAATTGCTCCAAACTTCATCATCAACACTAAGGAATATGCTATTCCAATGGCAACTGAAGAAACATCCGTTATTGCCGCTGCATCCAATGGTGCTAAATTGATTGGTTTATCAGGTGGGTTTCAAGCCCGCGTCTTAAATCGTGCAATGATTGGACAAATAGCCTTTCCAAACCCTCAGGATATACCAGCAATGCAAAACTACATCGATGAGCATTTCGATACTTTAAACAGTCTTGCTCAAGATGCACATCCTTCTATTTATAAGCGTGGTGGTGGACTGCAGTCTGTATCTTATCGATACATTCAGAAAGACAATCACACTCCCTTCTTCATCGTTTATTTTACCATCGACACCCTTGAAGCGATGGGAGCCAATATTGTTAATACAATTCTTGAAGCGCTTAAAGATCATTTAGAATCTGTATTTGATACACCAAGTATCATGAGCATCATCTCTAATTATGCAAACCAGTGTCTTGTTGAAGCAACATGCTCACTTCGTATCAAAGACCTAAAGATGTCAGAAAAACAAGCGCAAAACATCCACATTGCATCAGACCTAGCAAGTGTAGATGTTTACCGTGCTACAACTCATAATAAGGGCATCATGAACGGCATCAGTGCTTTTGTTCTTGCAAGTGGTAATGATACCCGTGCTATAGAAGCTGCAGCACATGCTTATGCCAGTGATTCAGGAACCTATCAACCGCTTGCAACATGGACCTATGATCAAGGGATTTTACATGGAACAATCATCGTTCCTCTTGCATTAGGTAGTGTTGGTGGATCCATCGCAATTCATCCCACTGCTCAACTCACACAAAAAATTCTAAAAACCAAGAGCGTTCAAGATCACATGATGATTGCCGCAAGTCTAGGACTTGCCCAAAACTTTGCAGCAGTACGAGCACTCACAAATGAGGGCATTCAAAAAGGACACATGTCACTGCACGCTAAGTCACTTCTTCTAAGTGTCGGTGTTTCTGAAAAAGACATGCCACAGGCTCTAAGCTTATTATTGAAAGAAAAAAACATGAATACAGATGCTGCAACTAAAGTTCTAGCATCCCTTAAACAAAAATAATCGCATCTCTCAGATGCGATTATTTTTTTAGTAAGTATGAATGATTCTTTCGATAGGAACACTTTGTGTGGCTACTAACTCTTCAAGATAGGAGTAGTAAGAACCCGGTGTAATAATCCCCGAGAGTTGAAACAACTTTAAGCCACTGGATTCAAGAATGGCATTAGCCAACATAACACAGTTGGTTGTAAACATATTGTAAGTCTTATAAGGTTGGTTGTTAAATTTATAAAACGAGTAGAAATTGGATTGTTCTTGTAAGTTTGTTAAGTGTGCTCCCTTTACCCCTGGATTTTTAAAGTAATACGTATCTTTGAGCAAGTGATTGATTTGATTATCAATCATACGTGCTTCTTCTAAACTTAAATCAATAACATACTGATATACAATCGTTTTATGTTTTACAGAGAAGTTAATAAAATCCACTTCACTCCCACAAATAAGAACGCCATCACCATAAATGGAGTTCTTAGAACGATTGTCCTCATCATAATTCCCATAAGAATAAATACTGCCATTATAACCAAGATCAATATGACCCAGTCGGTTTAAGCCATAATCTTTAATATGAATATAGACAGAGATTTTATTCCCAATTGTCTTTTTAATCTCTTTTTTAAAGTCCTCAGGAGCATCTTTTTGTGCCTTACGAAGTCCATTGACAACAAAGGGTGGTAGAAGCGCCGAGTACATAATGGGTGCTGAAAGTTTAACATTAACTCGACTCCCACTAAAATATTTCAAACCACTAGCAATCTGAATCACACCATAAACAATGATGTAAGTTCCGGTTTGGATGTTAATAATCAGACGGTTTTGAAAACCCTGTGTCAGTAATAAAATACCAATAATACCATCAAAAAGGATCGCAAAAACCTTCTTTAACTTACCCAGTTCCCCATCTTGAATCTTAAGAAACAGTTCTAAAGCATGAACACCAGCATTAAATGTTGCCCAGATACCAAAGATGATGGTAACAATACCAATAACATAATTATGATTGAAAGCCAAAATAACTCCAAAAATCGCGATCCCTATAAAGCGAATCCCTTTGGCAATGTTTCTTTCTTTAAAAGCCTGTAATAAAGTAAATAGACTTAAAACAGACAACAATAAAAGGGATATGGCGTAGATTGCAATCCACATCATATCCAATCGATTGATAATCAAGATTCCCAGAATAATCATGAGAAGCCCTGTTACAACATGCACAATTCCCTTACCCAGTTGAATGTGATTTTGCATTTCATCTGTTTTCATTAGTTATAGAATAACATTTTTTTCATAAATGTGTATAATGAAACCATGACATTTACAGATAGACTATTAAATTGGTATTATAAAAACCACAGAGAACTTCCTTTCAGAAGTCAAAAAGACCCTTATAAGATATGGGTCTCAGAAATCATGGCACAACAGACGCAAATTGTTACCATGTTACCTTATTATGAGAAGTGGATTACTTCATTTCCTAGCATTCAAGACCTTGCCTTGGCAGATCTTGATGATGTTTTAAAACATTGGGAAGGCTTGGGTTATTATCGACGTGCCCGCAATTTACATGCAGGTGCGATTTATGTAATGGAACACTTCGATGGTAAATTACCTGCTAACAAAGAACAACTCATGAAGATTCCTGGGATTGGTGCTTACACATCATCTGCCATTGCAGCCATTGCATTCAATTTACCAGAAGTGACCATTGATGGTAATGTGAAGCGTGTTATGGCTCGAACTTTGAACTACACTGATAATGTAAATACAACAAAAGCCTATAACTATTTTGAAACTTGGCTAAAACATGAACTGGCATTAAACGGTGCTAACCCAGGTGATTTCTCTCAAGCCTTGATGGAGCTGGGAGCACTGGTGTGCACACCTCATAACACCACTTGTGAGGGCTGTCCTTTAGGAGATCTTTGCGCATGTTATCGCGGTGAGGTCAGTCCTGAAGTACCCTATATTCCTAAAGCAAAGAAATCACCAGTCCATAAGATGTCAGCTTTCATATTAGTTAAGGATGGCTACATCACAATGAGCCAAGATGATTCTGATGGTTTAATGCAAGGCTTACTGCGTTTACCACAAGTTAAGGGGCATGACTCCAAACTCAAAGTCCAAGCCAAATTAGTCCATAAGTTCTCACATTTAACATGGGATATTCAAGCCTATCGAAAAAAGGCACTCCATATGGAGCACCTTATAAAAATACCTTTAAATGAATTACATCAACATACCATTGTTACAGCACATCGAAAAATTCTAATTGAACTAGGTTACCTCAACGCGGGGTAACCTTTTTCAGCTCCGCTTTAACAATCACCCGAACAGTACTGTTAACATAAGCCTCTTCACAAGTGACAAGGGTTACTGTGGTTTTATTACCATCATCATCCAAGACTGATACATCAGTATAGTGTACTGTATAATTGCGATAAACCTCATACTCGTAAATCGCTTCACGAGTTGTAATAATCAGCGGGTCACCAATTTCAATCGACCCCACATCTTTAAAGAGACAAGAAGCACAATTACCATTGTGTCCAGCAATCGAGAAGTTTCCTTTATCCAGTGTACGATTAGGCCAAGCAACCACAAAGTTAGATAATAAATCCCAGTTTGCAGATTGTACAACAGGTGCAATGGTACTGATGGTTGGCATTTCAATCGTACCAAAGACATCACCATCTGCAAGTTGAGGTGCCTGCCCCAGTCCTGCTACAGGTTCATCAAAAAATGTATCAATCGCAGCCTGAACTTGCTTATCACCGATGTATTTTGTAACCAATTCTTTAACAATTAAACCTGATCCTAAAAGAATCAAAAGAACTCCTACTAAACCTAATATATTAACTTTACGTTTGACTTGTTTCATAGTACACCTCATATATAAATAATTATACCATATCAAAAACAAAGATTGTTCTTGAATACTTTCTTGCATCAAGTGCAAAGATCACGATAATAACGAAATTGATTGTTTATTGTTGTTTTTTAAATGTAAGCAATCTTAAACTGTTCAAGATCACAAGAATAGTACTTCCTTCATGTCCAATAACACCCAGTGGTAAGTTAACTAAATCCATGAAGTTAGAAATAACTAAAAGAGCTATCACTGCAAAGGAGAAAATAATATTTTGAATGATAATGCTTTTTAGTTTACGAGAAAGTTCAATCGTAAACCTTAAATTAGAAATATCATCTTTCACCAAAATAATATCAGCTGCTTCAATTGCAACATCCGTTCCTCCACCCATCGCAACCCCAATTGAAGCATTGGCTAGAGCAGGAGCATCATTGATGCCATCACCCATCATAACTACTGTACCGTATTCTTTTTCTAAAGATTGAACTACAGCAGCTTTTTGATCGGGTAAACACGATGCAATAACACGATCAATACCAATAACAGATGCAATGTTCGCAGCTGTCTTTTCATTATCACCGGTAATCATAATGGTTTGAATGCCTTGATCATGCAGCCAAGCAACAAGATCTTGTGCATCCTTACGCACCTCATCACTCAAGGCAATAAGTCCTATAACACAATCATCTCGTTCAACAAAGACTAAACTTTTTCCCTCTTGTGCTAAGGCTTCTGAACTCTTGATGAACTGATTATCCGACTGACTCATGTGTTTTAAATTACCAATACGATAAGTAGCACCATGAACCACACCAAGCACTCCATGCCCTGCAACTTCTTCAACATCACTGACTAAAGGTAAGTTTGCATCGGGATAAGACTTACGAATGCCTTTAACAATAGCATCTGCCAGTGGGTGTGATGAGTACATTTCAAGTGCTAAGACTGCAACTACATCCGCTTCATCATCAAGTAAAATATCAGTAATGCTGGGCAGTCCATGAGTGAGTGTTCCTGTTTTATCAAAAGCCACTGCATTCACATCCATCATTTTTTCAAAATGTATCCCACCACGTACCAAAACACCCTTTTTAGCTGCATTGGAAATTGCAGATAATGTTGCTGGAGTAACCGATGCAATCAGTGCACAGGGTGAAGCGACTACCAATAAGATCATCGCTTTATAAAATGCAGCATCAAAACTCTCTTTAAAAATGACTACAGGAATGATGATAGCTAGTGATACTGCAATCAAGATAATACGAGCATAGGTATCTTCCAAACGATCAATGAAAAGGGCTGTTTTAGATGGGAATTGCTGTGCATCTTCAACCATTTTAACAATCTTTTGAATCAGTGTATTATTAGAATCACTACTTACAGTTAAGACCAGTGGGTTTGAAATGTTTAAAGTACCCCCAAATACACTGGCTCCCACACTTTTCTCCACAGGCAAGGACTCTCCTGTAATCGCTGCTTCCTCAATGCTTGAAATACCTTGAAGAATCGTAGCATCAATGGGAATAATCCCCCCTGTAGGAACCATAATGGTATCACCCACTACTAAGTCATCAAGCAATACTTCAATGGTATTCCCCTGCTCATCAAGTTTTAAAGCCGTACTGGGTTGCAACTCCATCAAGGCACGAATTTCTCGCTGACTTTGATCCAATGTGAATTCTTCCAATGCCCCTGAGAGTGAAAAAATAAAAATCAAAATTGCCCCTTCTTGGTAAAACCCAATCAGACATGCTCCCACAGCTGATAAAATCATCAACAACTCAACATTGAGATGTTTATTTTTGAACGTATCGATAAGACCTTCCTTAGTCTGTTGATATCCCCCAATACCAATCGCTAAGATGAAAAATAAAGGACTGTTGATCAAATTCCCTACTACAAGTAGTAAGCCACACAACAGTGCCTCTTTCATATTCCATAAAATATTCTTCATAAGCGCTCCTTTACAATAATGATAACCGTTATCATTATCTATATTATATCAAACTCCTTATGAATAACAACTCTTAGTTTTTATTTATTAAAAAAACGATCATACCAAGGCACTTTAAAAATATCTTTAAAGACATCCGGCCCAGCATTTTCAATGGCATCAACACCCGCTTCTATAGTCTTACTCCCCTTACCAATATCAAAAATCTGAATTTTATCCAAAGGCA
>DEPV01000136.1:0-2197 GCA_002358955.1 Erysipelothrix sp. UBA3383
AATGCGTTGTGGACGCATGTGCTCACTTAAGAGTCGCTCAAAAGAATCAATGATTAACTCTTGTAAAACATCTTCTTTAGAAAGTCTAATTTCCCATTTGCTAGGATGTACGTTAACATCTACTAGCTGTGGGTCTACTATAATATTCATTACTACCATCGGGAATCGGTCTGATGCCATATGGCGACGATACCCTTTGATGATAGCATTTTGTACTTTGGGAAAACGAATCATACGATTGTTAACATAAAGAATGATGGCATTGCGTGAAGCACGAGAGTGCATTGGTAAAGCCATGACCCCTTCAATCTCAAAATCAAAGTTAGACTCTTTAAATTCTAAAGATTCACCGGCCACTCGACTTCCATAAATACGCGCAAAGACATCAAATAAACTACCATTACCCAAGCTTCGATAGACCTCTTTCCCATCACTGAACAAGTTAAAAGCAATATCAGGATGTCCCAAGGCAAACTTTTGCACCGTATCCAGAATGATTGAATTCTCATAACGGATGCTTTTAATGTATTTTAATCGAGCAGGTGTTTTAAGGAATAAATCCTGGACTGATATTGTTGTACCTAAATTACGAGCATGTGCTCCCTCATTAAGAATACGCCCATTATCAATATCCACAAACCAACCTTCGGTATCTGATGTCTTGGAATGTGCAAAGGTATGGGTAACAGAGGCAATCGAAGGCAATGCCTCACCTCTAAAACCAAAAGACTTGATCGCTCCTAAATCATTTTTATCATGAATCTTCGATGTTGAGTGTCTTTGAAAGGCCTGTTTTAAATCAACAGGATCCATACCTTCCCCATTATCAGACACTTCAATCAAACTCATTCCACCATCTTTAATATGAACTGAGATGTGGCTAGCATGAGCATCAATAGCATTCTCAATCAACTCTTTAATAATTCCTGCAGGTCGCTCTACTACTTCCCCTGCTGCAATCATATTGGTAAGATGATCATCCAGTACTTTAATCTTATGACTCATGGTCATCAACTACTTTCTTTAATTCCGATAATAACATCATAGACTCCAGTGGTGTCATCTGATTTAAATCAATCCCTGTTAATTTATTTTTAATAATGGCTACATACTGAGGTTCAACCTCCAGTGTTACCACCTTACTATCCAAGTGAATATTAGCTTTAGATAGTTCAAGACGCTGTAAGTTTTCACTTGCACGCTGTAACAAGGTATCAGGAAGGTGTGCTAATTTCGCAACATTAATACCATAAGACTGTTCTGCACTACCATCTATAACAGAGTACAGGAATGTAACATGATCATTTTCTTCATGAACTTGAACATGAACATTAACAATTGAATCGTACATATCTTGCATCATTACTAATTCATGATAATGGGTAGAGAAAACTGTCATTGCTCCAATGGATACATGGATGTACTCAATAATTGCCTGAGCAATCGCCATTCCATCATAGGTTGATGTTCCGCGACCAATTTCATCAAATAAGATCAGTGAATCTTTAGTAGCATGAGTCAGCGCCATTTGTGCTTCCATCATTTCCACCATAAAGGTAGATTGACCCATCAAGATATCATCACTTGCTCCCATACGAGTAAAAATTTGATCAGCAATTGAAATCGATGCCGCATCAGCAGGTATGTAACAGCCCATCTGTGCCATGATAATATTCAAGGCAATCATTCTCATATATGTCGATTTACCACCCATGTTGGGTCCGGTAAGCAGCAGTATTTGTCGATCTTTATCAATTAATACATCAGAAGCAATATAGTCATGCCCTTCTAGAGTCGCTGCTAGAACAGGATGTTTCCCTTGTTTAATATCAATTTTACGATCCTTATTGAATTGCGGTTTGATGTATCCTGCTAGTGATGATACTTCCATCAATCCAATCAGTACATCAAGGCTTGCCAATTCATCAGCAATCAAAGTAATCCCATCTGTAAATTGTTCAACATACTCAGTGTATTGTCGAAACAACTCCGCTTCAATACTTAAAATACGTTCTGTTGCCTGACTGGCTTTAGTTTCATATTCTTGCAGTTCTTGATTGATATAACGTTCTGCATTGGTTAATGTTTGTTTTCGTATAAAACCAAATTCAGGTTTCACATTCTCAATTTGTCCTTTTGAAATTTCAATATAGTATCCAAAAGCACGGTTATAGCCAATTTTTAAGTTTTTAATGCC
>DEPV01000136.1:2347-2505 GCA_002358955.1 Erysipelothrix sp. UBA3383
ATGACAGGTGCATCATCAAAAATGGCTGCATCTAAAGTAGCATGCAAATCATCCAAGGGATTAATCGATACCAGGTTTTCAAATAATGCTTCTTCTTTTAACAGTGATTGAATGGTTTTGAAGTTTCTTAGTGTTGATTTTAATCGAACAAAATCTTG
>DEPV01000136.1:2529-3354 GCA_002358955.1 Erysipelothrix sp. UBA3383
TGCATTATGTTTTCCACTTGCAAGTCGAGCCACAACACGATGAATATCATAAGATGCTTTTAATTCCTTAATGATCCCATCTGATAAGATGAAATGGTTCATGAGAAGTTCAATTTTATTTTGTCGATCTACAATTGCAGATTCTGACACTAAGGGTTGCATAATCCACTGCTTTAAAAGTCGTGCTCCTGCGTTGGTCTTGGTTTTATTTAGGAATTGATACAGTGAGAGATTCTTACCTTTACCATTATGTATTAATTCCAGGTTCTCCATGGAGCTGTAATCCAGTTTAAGATAGGATTCATCATTCATAATCACAATATTACTCAAGTGGGCAAGATTGCGCTTATGAGTATAGAAAAGATATTGGTACAAACGCTGTAATGCTAATTCAAAAGCAGCATCTTCATGATGAATGTCACTGGAGAAGTCATTTTCAGTAGATAAGACGATGTTTGTCTTATCCATGATATCTGAGATTAAATCAACGGGTGTATTATCATTAACAACCAGTTCTTTAACTTGAAATTGTTGCAAGACCTTAATGATCTCAACCGGCTTACTATCTACGCGGACTCCTCTAAGCTGTCCACTGACTAAATCACACATGACAATACTAGTATATATTTGGTCCATTTGTACGGATGCAATTTCCCGAGTTTCATTATCTTCAAGATCAAAATAGGTACCTGGTGTAATAATCTCAACAACATCACGTTTAACAATTCCTACTGCATCTTTAGGATCTTCCACTTGCTCTACAATCGCTACTTTATAACCATTTGCTACAAGTTTAGCAATGTAGTTTTTAGCAGCATGATGAGG
>DEPV01000125.1:0-9756 GCA_002358955.1 Erysipelothrix sp. UBA3383
CAATGGATAATCTATCAAGTATTAAAGCAATGGACCGTGCAGTTCAATTATTAATTGAATTAGCAGAGGCTAAAGACTTTGAAGAAACAGTATCTGTCGGTACAGCAATTACAGAATTACCAAAAGTATCTGTATCCATCGATCATATTAATAAATATCTTGGAACACACATTGAAGAAGCGGTTATTCTAGATGTCTTTAAACGTCTATACTTCAATCCAGTAATTACTGATGGTGTTGTGGAATGTACAATTCCTTCATACCGTAAAGATATTTTCATTGCAGAAGACTTAATTGAAGAAGTGATCCGTATTGTTGGATTTGATGTTTTAGAAGAATCATTACCGTTAATGGACTTAACAATGGGAGATTTAAACCCATTCCAAAAGAGCATTCGTTTAATTGAAGATACATTACTAGGACAAGGATTAGACCAAATTAATTCTTATACCTTAGTATCTAAAGCTAAAACAGAAGGATTGAATGCACTGGCAGAGCCAATTAAATTAGCACTACCAATGTCAGATATTCGTACTCACTTAAGAACTCACATGTTCCCATCACTCATGGAAATTGCAGCATACAACAATGCGCATAAGAACAAAGACTTCTTATTCTTTGAACACAGTGCACTGTACTCAGAAACACTGACAACAAATCGTTTAGCAATCATTGGATCAGGACAACTGGTACAAAATAACTGGACACAAACACAGATTAATGTTGATTTCTTTACGGTTAAAGGAATTTTCCTTAACTTAATGGATAAAATGGGTTATGCTGCAACACGTTTTGAGTTTGCTACAGAAGGTCTTGAAAATTCATACCTACACCCTTATAAATCAGCACAAATCTTAATTAACCGTAAACCAATTGGTTATATTGGACATGTACACCCTACAGTGTGTGATGATAATGACCTTAAAGATGCAGTATATCTAGAAATTGATTTAGATATTTTATTAGCACTGAAGGCGGGTAAAGTAAAGGCAAGTCCGATCTCAAAATACCCAAGTATTGAACGCGACTTAGCAGTTTTAGTTGATTTAGATGTTAAAGCTTCAGCATTACGTCAATCGATTGAAAAAGCAGCACGTCGTTATATTGAAAGCATTGAAGTGTTCGATGTCTTTACATCTGAAAAACTTGAAGGCAAAAAATCCATCGCGTTTGAATTAATCTTTAAAAATGATAACAACATGGATCAAAAAGCAATTAGTGTAATCATGGATTCCATTAGTACTGAATTGGTAAAACAACACCAAGCAGAAATTAGATAAAAGGAGGTTCCATATGGGACGCGCATTTGAAGTCCGTAAGGCATCAATGGCCAAAACGGCAGCAGCAAAAGTAAAAGTATATTCACGCTATGGTAAAGAGATTTACATGGCAGCAAAAGCAGGGGTTCCTGATCCTGAAATGAACTCAGGTTTAAAACGTAAGGTTGAAGA
The DNA here is from genome assembly GCA_002358955.1 of Erysipelothrix sp. UBA3383. Classification (GTDB taxonomy): domain Bacteria; phylum Bacillota_I; class Bacilli_A; order Erysipelotrichales; family Erysipelotrichaceae; genus Erysipelothrix. The sequence continues at coordinate 1,452 of DEPV01000125.1, forward strand.
GGCACGATCCAAACAAGTTCCTGCTGATGTTATTAACCGTGCGATTGAAAAAGCAAAGGGTGGTTCAGAAGATAACTATCACGCTGTACGTTATGAAGGGTTTGGACCTGGAGAATCAACATTTATTGTTGAGTGTCTAACAGATAATGATAACCGTACGGTATCTGAAGTCCGTAATGCATTTACAAAATCTAAATCAAAAATGGGAGTTAGTGGTTCAGTCATGCACTCATATGATCATGTTGCAATCATTTCATTCCTATACGATGATGAAGAGAAAGTAATTGAAGCACTGCTAGAAAATGGTGTTGATCTAATCGACATTGAAGATGAAGAAGGTGCAATTACAGTAACTCTTGATACAACCGATCTACACAATGCAAAAGATGCCATTGATAAAGAGTTGGGAGAGCAAAAATACGATGTCTTTGACATTACTTATTTAGCTCATGAAGAAGTTACAATTGATACAGAAGAAGATCAAAAAATGTTTGATCGCTTAGTTGTAATGTTGGATGAGTGTGAAGATGTTCAAGAAGTCTTCCACAACGTGAAGGCATGAATGCCATCTTAGATGGAGTACACGCGAAAAACCCTCATGAAACATTGTTTAACAATGCTACTAAAGAGTTTGTAGAATCTATGGAGCCGTATTTGGATGAATCCGTACTCAAAGTACTTTTACATCCAAGTCGTGTTCACATGTTTTCAATTCCTTGGGTTGACCGAGATGGTAAAACACAGGTGAATATGGGCTATCGTGTACAACATAACAATGCGATTGGACCTTATAAAGGTGGTATTCGTTTTGATGAGAGTGTGAATCTTGATGTGATGAAATTTCTAGCCTTTGAGCAAACCTTCAAAAATGCCTTAACAGGCTTAGCAATGGGGGGAGCAAAGGGTGGAAGTGATTTTAGTCCAAAAGAAAAGACAGATGCTGAGATATTAGCATTCTGCCAAAGTTACATCAATCAATCATACCAACATTTAGGATCAACAATGGATGTACCAGCTGGCGATATTGGGGTGGGTGCACGTGAAGTAGGATACTTATTTGGTCACTACAAACAACTCACTCAAACTCACAGCGGTGTTTTTACAGGTAAAAACCCAACATTTGGTGGTGCTTTAGGACGTCCTGAAGCAACTGGGTATGGACTGATCTATATTAGTCTAGCTCATTTAAATTCAATCAACGAAACATTCAAAGACAAAAAAGTCATTATTTCAGGTAGTGGTAATGTTGCCATTCATGCAGCATTTAAAGCCGTTGAAAAAGGGGCTAAAGTAATCGCAATGAGTGATCGTAGTGGTTATGTCTTTGATGAAAATGGACTTGATATTCAAGCGATTCAAGATCATAAGGCATCAGGACAAGCCTTAAAAACATATGATCATTCAAAATACATCTATGAGCATAGCATTTGGAATGTGCCATGTGATATTGCACTTCCTTGTGCAACTCAATCAGAGATTGATGATAATGATATGAAGGCACTAATTATTAATGGTGTCAAACTGGTAGCAGAGGGTGCTAACCGTCCACTGACTCCAGAAGCGGTTAAACGTGTTCAGGAATCTGAAGTATTCTATATTCCAGGTAAAGCTGCTAATGCCGGTGGTGTTGCAGTATCAGGTCTTGAAATGAGTCAAAATGCTCAATTTACAACATTCACATTTGAAGAAGTTGATCTTAAACTTCAACAAATCATGAATACAATTTATGAGAACATCTCAACTAGTGCAATTGAGTTAGACCAAGCGGGTAATTATTTACTCGGTGCTAACTACTATGCCTATCAAAAATTAGAACTTGCGATCAAAATGCAAGGAATCCTTTAAGCACACATTACGTGTGCTTTTTGTTTAATACAGCGTATTTTAAAAATTTTTTCCTAACTTGAGATTAATGGATCGCTATTTTTAACCATTATTTAATATACGGATAGTCTTAAAAAAAGATGTTAGTGATTGATCACTAACATCTTTAGTTTAAGTTATAAATTACATTGCCTGAATGGTTTCGATAAGGTGTTTTACACCTTTATTACGAATGTAAAGCAGTGTTAATACTGCTGTTAGAACAAGCATTGCAGATACTAGAAGTGTTGCCATCACGGCTTCAAAGTTTAGTAAGATAACAACAGTCAGTGCCATAAATGCAAAGCTTAGGAACATTGGTACGACGGATAGCATGTTTTGCTTAATAGCTTCCTGTTCATTGTTCCAAACTAACTTAGGTTTGATCACATCCAGTAAAATACCGTTGATATTAGCAGTCGTAACACCTACTAGAACTCCAAGTGTAATGACAACAAAGAGTACAATGGGTAATCCAAAGAGAATTTGTGCTACTACAATAATAAGTAAGGGTGGAATACCGGTTACGATTACACCTAATAAGATTTTTGAATAGATAACATGTTTGAACTCAATTGGCATCAGTAAGAGGTTTTGCATGTTGCTTCCTTCACGTGATATTGAGGTTGATGTAATGGTAGAGAAGGAACCCATGAAGTATCCTACAGCAATTGCCCCTAAGATAACATAAGGAAGAACTTCCCAATAGTTTATGAATTCAAGCGCTTCTTTAAGTGTGGCACCCATTTCAGCAAACTCAGATAATTCAACACCACTTGTAAATACAGCTCCAAGCATTCCTATTGGAATGATCACTAGAGGCATTAAGTAGTTTGATGCATAGATTGGTGTACGCATGATGTTCCTAAAGTCACTGTGCATTAAAGCATTAAATTTAGAACGTTGACCTGAGGTTTTATTGAACTTCTCATCACTTAATTTCTTAGTTGATTGGCCACTTTCAGACATGCTTAATGCACTTTCTAAGTAGTTATACTGAGTGAATAAAATGGTGAGCCAGATGACTGCTATAGTAACTGCAATTGCTGCAATGAAGTACAATATATTGCCTGTTGTTAGAGTCTTTAAGAATAGGGGGATTGAAGGTACAATGGATCCTACAATACCCAGCATGGAGTTGTTGTTGCCTTGTAATCCTTCCATGATAGTAGCAAGTACATCAGCATTTTCACTCACACCACCCAGTGCAATATTAATACCAATTGCCATGATGACACTCATGAATGTAGAGAAGTAGACATAAAGGTTTTTATTGCGTATAAATGGCATTGCTTTAAAGAGAAGTACTATAACAAATACAATCGCACTGATTGGAATAATTGGAACTATTAAGGTAGCAATCAGTAGATAAATGAATTGATACCATAAGAGACCTGCTTTAATTCCAAAAGTTAATGTAAATAGAATTGAGAATGGTGTTGTGATCATACTGACATTAAGCGCATTATTAATCCACTTTGCTGCAAGGTAATCACGTTGTGAAATTGGTAAGACTAAGAATCGTTCGATAGTCTCATCAAAGTAGTAGACAGCAGGTGTAATGATGATTCCAAAGAAGATGGTCATAAATACAATGGCTGTTAAATAAAGATGAACTGCAAACATCGCTTGATTTAAGTTTAATAGGTAGTCTGTGATGGATATCACCATCTCGACAAAGAGGTAACCTACTGATCCAAATCCAATAAGTAATGTAAATCCTATAAATATCTTCATTCCAATGCCCATCTTTTTGGCATTGGCTTTAGTGTTTAAACCTTCAAATGGATTTGAACTGGTTTTCAACATCATTTTTGTGATTTTTAAAATTCTTTTCATCGTGTTAATCCTAAGAAGATATCTTCTAGTGATTGACCTTCGTGTTGATCTTTAAGGTATTGAAGGGTACCTATATAGATGATTTCACCCTTATTAATCATAATGATTTGATCACATAACTTCTCTGCTACTTCAAGCACGTGGGTTGAGAAGAATACTGATTTACCTGCTTCTGCACGTTTTTTCATCAGTTCTTTAAGAAGGTATGATGATTGTGGATCAAGTCCTGTTAAAGGCTCATCTAGGATCAGTAGATTTGGATCATTCAGTAAAGCTGCAATCACCATAATCTTTTGACGCATACCATGAGAGTAGGATGCAATCTTTTGGTTTAATACATCACTCAATGATAAAAGTTCTGCATACTCTTTAATTAAAGGTTTACGAACATCACTTGGAATGTCATACATATCTGAAATAAAGTTAAGGTATTCCAGTCCTTTTAGTTTTAGGAACGCATTTGGGTCATCACTAACAAAACCAAATTGACGTTTTGCTTCAAGAGGTTGATCTGCAATGTCATAACCATTGATACTTAGTGTCCCTTGATCAGGAGTTAAAAGTCCAGTAATCATTTTTAAGGTTGTTGTTTTACCAGCACCGTTAGGTCCAATGAATCCAACAATTTGTCCTGGCTCAATGGACAAAGAAATATTATCTACTGCAAGTTTTTGCTTGTTGTAAGTCTTAGTTACATTTGTAAGTTTTAACATAAAATCTCCTTTGATTGTAGAAGTATTATATCACACATTGTGTTATTGTCAGATAGGATTTGTTAATATAAATTAACAATATTATTGATGATAATCAAATAATTAATTGTCTTTAGGATGTAGTATAATAAAAGAAAAGGAGCCCATTATGAGCCATTTTAGTAATATACGAAGTTCAAAACCGCTAAAATATGATTTTGATTTCAAACATTCCAAACAAGGTAGACGATCTGCAATCTTACCTGATAATGTACGTCTCTTCGATGGTGAGCTTAGTGAACGTGATGATAAAGGTTTTTATCACTATGATATTGGATTAGAAGAGTTTAATTTATTCCATAAACACAAGGATATTGTGATGAAACGATTTGTAGATTCAATCATGCAATTACTAAACGATAATGAATCTAAGGGGGAGATACTGATCATCGAGACCACCTGGAATTATATCACTTACACTGATGATCAATTATTCATCGAATGTGCTTATAAAAATTTAACACCCGAATTATTGATTGCGTTCTTTGAATTAAAGAGTTGTGATCATAAGAAACTGACAGTTAGATATTAATAATGTCTTAAAATTTTATTATTATATCTTTTTGTAATGTATTTTAAATCTAAAAAAAGGAGATAATTATGAGCTATTTTAGTAATATACGGAGTTCAAAGCCACTGAAGTATGATTTTGATTTGAAAGATGAGAGACAAAGAATTGTTTCTGATACTATGTCGATATTTAATGTCATGCCAAGTAATGTCCGTTTTTGGGTTATAGATCGTGGTGAACGTGATGAAGAAGGGTTTTATAAGTATGACCTTGACTTAGAAGAATTTAGATTTTTTCCCGAAGATGAGGAACTTGTTAATAAGCGTCTTATAGAATCAACCTTTCAATTACTAAAGGATAATGAATCTAAGGGAGAGGTACTGATCATCGAAACCTCCTGGAACTACATGTATGATACTGATAATTTTGTTTATATCGATGGCACCTATGACGAATTAAGTCCTGAGCTTCTAAGATCATTCTTCCAAATGGAAGATTTTGATCATAAGAAACTGACAATTAGGTATTAAAAAGACTCGCGATAGCGAGTCTTAAGTTTACATCCATGTAATTTTAGTTTCATTACCATCGATCATACGTTTGATGTTGGAACGATGACGCCATATAACAATCAGTACAATGATTGTAAATGCTGTAGCAACAATTGGAGTACTGCGTAACCATAGAATCACTGCTGCAATACTTAGAGTAATCATTGATGATAGTGATACAGTCTTTGTAAGATACAATAAGGCAAAGAATAGGATGATAGGAAGTAGGAATGCCACAAAGACATCACCTGTAATAAAGATTACAATTCCTAGTAAAAATCCCATTGCAGTAGAGACTGCTTTACCACCTTTGAAGTTTGCATATACAGGGAAACAGTGTCCAAGTGTAGCAAAGAATCCTGCATAGATAATTACATTACGATCAAAGATTGCGGTTAGTGACATAGCAAGGGTTGCCTTTAGGACATCACATACTGCTACAGCAACACCAGCCTTAGCACCCAGTGTACGCCCAGCGTTGGAGCCTCCTAAATTACCTGATCCGTGTTGTCTTACATCTGTTTTATAAAATACTTTTCCAATAACTAATGCAAAGGGTATCGACCCGATAAAATAACCAATTAATGACGCTAATAATATATTCATATTCCACCTCTGTGACAATAATACCATAAAAATACATATTGATATACAAACAAAGCTTTGAATTGCAAAGATTATAAAGTTACTGAAATTGATTTATAATTTCTAGACTGATGGTGAAGCAATGATTGCTTTGAAATCAATGAGTAAGATATTAAAAGAATGGTTTTTTGTTCGCCATATGAGAGTGAGCAATTAGACGTAAATGTGATTGAACCTTTCAAAGCGTTGCATACTTCTTGCTAGTTCAAAGTGGTATAATAGAATAATAGACTTTCATATACAGTAGGAGGCTTCAGAAGATGATTACTTACTTGAATCAAAATGATTATAAAAATAAAAACTTTTAGTACAGCTATATTTCACCAGGACAATTAATTGCAAATATAGAGTATCACCCCCAATTTAAATGCGAGTTTATCGAACATCGATTCGAGATTCCATTAGAGATGCGAATTGCATCCACTTTTTTTCCAGATCATTTTAGTGATGTGGTTGTTATGGTAATGTATCATGGGTCTCACTTTTGTGCAGTGTTACAATATGCTTATGAAGATTGGACCCATCGCTTACGTATTTGTGATTATTATGTGGATCCTCATTTTCGTGGCAAAGGCTATGGTACCCTCCTAATGAATCAAGTAAAAAAAGATGCGAAAGATAAAAAGGTGCGACAAATTATATTGGAAGTGTCATCTTATAACCTGCGTGCGATTCGTTTTTATCAAACGCATCGATTTCATATTGAAGGTTTTGATTTGAGTCATTATTTGAAGAAGCATTCAAAACCCAAGGAATTTAGAATTGAAATGGTCTATAATCTTTAGAATATTGACGAAAAGGGTATAATTTCTCGAAGTTCTATTTTTAATAAAAGCCATGTTATGATAAACTATCACTGTATTTTAAACAATTTAAATATTTTGAAACTTAATAAAGAGGGGAGTTGCGCTTATGGCAAATGAATATTCAGCATCCAGTATCCAAATTCTAGAAGGATTGGAAGCGGTTCGTAAAAGACCGGGTATGTATATTGGATCAACCGACCAACGTGGGTTACACCATTTGGTTTGGGAAATTATGGATAATGCGATTGATGAAGCGCTCAATGGTCATGGAGACCATATCCAAGTCGTTATTGAAGGTGATAAAACCATTTCGATCCGTGATTATGGTCGTGGGATGCCTGTAGAAAAACATGAATCGGGTGTGAGTGCACTGGAAGTTATTTTTACAGTACTTCATGCAGGGGGGAAATTCTCTGAGGCAGGAGGGTATAAGACATCCGGTGGTCTTCATGGTGTTGGGGCATCGGTAGTTAATGCCTTATCTTCAGATTTAACGGCAATTGTATATCAAAAAGATAAAGCATATGAAATGAGTTTTAAGGATGGTGGTAAGCCACAAGGAAAACTTAAGACTTTAAACATGAAAGAAAAACAAGGGTCCATGGTACGATTTAGTGCTGATGAGACTATTTTTAAGAGTGCGAAGTTTTCACTGGATACGATCTGTGATCGTGTTCGTGAATCAGCATTTCTATTACAAGGGATTCGTTTTACAGTAACGGATATGCGTGTTGATGAAACACGTGATTTCTACTATGAAGATGGGATGAAGGAATTCATGGCTTATATTCATGAGGACCAAGAAGTTCTTAATGAAACGATTGTCCTTGAAGGAACATCCAATAAAATCGATGTAAAGGTCGCACTTCAGTATAACCAAGGGTATAACGAAGATACCTATTCTTATGTTAACTTAGTGCGTACTCATGATGGTGGGACTCACGTTGCTGGATTTAGATCTGGATTTACAAAAGTTATTAATGAGTATGCAAGACGTCATAACTTATTAAAAGAAAAAGAGAAGAACTTTGAAGGAAATGATATTCGTGAAGGGTTATCTGTCATTATCTCAGTATCGATTCCTGAAGATCTGCTTCAATTTGAAGGGCAGACCAAAGGGAAACTGGGAACACCAATTGCAAGACAAGTAGTTGATGGGTTTATTTCAGAACAATTACCTGCATACCTAGATAGTCATCTTGATGAAGCTACGATGATCATTGCTAAGATTCAAAAGGCAGCACAAGCACGTTTAGCAGCACGTAAAGCACGTGAGAGTGCACGTTCTGGGAAGCGTAATAAGATTGAACGTTTACTAAGTGGTAAGCTAGCAAATGC
>DEPV01000125.1:9819-10027 GCA_002358955.1 Erysipelothrix sp. UBA3383
GTGGTTCAGCAAAACAAGGACGAGACTCCAAATTTCAAGCGATTCTACCACTACGAGGTAAAGTTTTAAACACGCAAAAGGCGAAGTTTGAAGACATTCTAAAAAACGAAGAATTGAATACCATCATTCACTGTGTTGGAGCAGGGGTTGGTAAAGATTTTGAAGTTAAAGATTGTAACTATAATAAGATTATTATCATGACCGATGC
>DEPV01000111.1:0-10682 GCA_002358955.1 Erysipelothrix sp. UBA3383
ATATAACTTTACAATACAAAAAAGATACGCCATGCAAGCTGTATCTTTTGAGGTATTAAACTTTTATAAAGTGTTTGATGATATCACTCACACATGCCTCGTTATATGTGTAGGGACTGATATAATCGGCACTTTTTTTAACATCTTCTACAGCGTTTTGTGGGGCGCCAGCATATCCTGCGATTTGAATCATGGATAAATCATTGAGATTATCCCCAATACTTAAAATCTCTTCTACTTTAATATTTAGAAGTTCTGCCACTTCTTTTATCGCAACGCCCTTAGAAACACCTTTTGGGTTGAATTCTAAATAGCGATTGGATGAATAAGAAATTTCTAAAGTATCTTTGATATCTTGAGGCAACTGATGCTCTAAATCTTTTAAGTAATCAAGGTCTAAATCTTGATAAAGAATCTTTAAGATGGGTGTATCTTTAAGAAAGTTGAGGGAAGTCTCATCACTTTCTTCAAAACCAGGGAAGTTTCGAATGTGATGTTTCTCATCATCATTTAAAAAATACATATAGGTATGGTCTTCCACATACACATGCATCGTCACTTTTTCTTTAAAACCAAATTCAAAGAGTTTTGAAACAACCTCAAAATCTAAGACATGTGATTTTAAGACGTGGTGATCTATGTTTCTGTGAATCATGCCACCATTATAAGAAATGGTCATGTCTTCTTCGTCAAATAAATCTAAGTCTTGAATGGTTTTTTCTAAAGAGTAGTAAGGACGACCAGTTGCAGGTATAAAATAAATGCCCATGTCTTTTAAAGTTTGTATGGTTTTAAAATCTTCAGGCGCAATATTTTTTTCTGCATCTAAAAGTGTTTCATCAAGATCAGAAATTACAGCTTTTATCATAAGTGCCTCCTAATAATTTTCGTAGTTGTATAAGTGTAGTACGCAATCTTTAATCACATTGAGTCTTAAAAACTTTGCTTTTTCAGTGATTTCTTCACTTACTGAACCTGGTTGAAGCCATAGGGTTTTGATGCCAAGTGTGAATGTTTCATGGAGATAGTCAATGCCAATACTGGGGTTTACGATCAAGATGACACAATCAATGGGTTTGCCTACATCTGAGAGTTCATTATAAATATGATGGCCTTCAATTTCATCGTAAATAGGATTGATGCCATAAACGTTTTTACCTTTCTCTAAGAGTTTCATAAAGATTTTATAAGAATAACGTTTGGGGTTATCACTCATACCGATGATGGCGTAGTTTTGGTGGTCATTTAAATATTGTAGTGCTTCTTTGTCCATTATGACTCCTTCAGGGTTTTATCAAACCATTCTTTTAATAAATCAATTTCTCTTTGACGCATGCGATGGTCTAAATCACAAGATACGTGTTCTACGTTCGCACCGTTTTTCTTTAAGCGTACTTCAGCTTCATAAGCGCGCTCTGGTGGAATGACAGTATCTTTTGTGCCGCTATGGATGAGAATTTCCATATTGTTTAAAGGCATCTCATTTGTTTCTATATCTAAGTCCATGGGACGCAGTAAGATGGCTTTTTCAAAAATCTTTTCTTCATTTAAAAGTAAGGCAATAATGGCGTTGGCACCATTTGAAAATCCCATCGCCCACATTTCACCTAAGTTGTAGCGTCTTTTAAGCATGAGTAATATTTTTTTTATGTTGGTGGCTTGTTTCAGCATGTCCTCTAAATCAAGTAAGTCATCTTCATGTCTGACCTTCGCAAAGCGTCTTTTCCCATGACTCACCACATCACCCCTCAGCGCAAGGTGGTTCATATCTGGCGCAACAGATTGTGCTAAGTGAATCAGGGAGTTTTCATCGCCCCCTGTACCATGGAATAAAACCAAGGTCTTATCACTCCCGTTGTGTTTATACGTGTGATACATGTATCTCTCTCCTTTAATCTTCTATCATTCATTATACCAAAATAGTTGTGCTTTTTTTAAAGAAGTGATTTGGCGTAAAAAAAAGGAAACAGAAGATTGTTTCCTTGATTCATTATGCTTCACAGACAGCACAGAGTTTGTCTTTAGAGAATTGTTGTGCTGCGTTTGTGGAGTGTTGGTAGTAAAGTGATTTAATGCGGTTTTCCCAAGCGAACAGATAAAGGTTGTTGATGTCTTTTGCGCTCATTTTTGGGTTAACCATGATGTTGAGTGATTGTGATTGATCGATGAATTGTTGGCGAATGGATGCTTGATCTAAAACGACATATTGATCGATTTCACTGAATGTCTTGAAGACTTCTTTTTCATGATCACTTAGGAAGTCTAAGTGTTGTACGGAACCATCGTGGTTACGAATATCAGTCCATACATCACGTGTATTCTTACCTAGTTTTTCTAAAACTTCTTCTAAGTATACGTTACGGATTGTAACTTTTGATTTAGCAACGTCTTTAACATAGTTGTTAGACCAGATTGGCTCAATACTTTGAGATACCTGTCCTAGGATGAATGCTGAAGATGTTGTCGGTGCTACAGCTGTCAGTGTTGTATTACGACGTCCATATCCCTTTAAGATTTCTGGTTCACCATACAGTGTTGCTAACTCTTTTGATGCTTCTAAAGCACGTTCTTGGATGAACTTGAAGATCTTAGCATTCAGTTTTGTAGCATCCATACTTTCAAAAGGAATCATCTTGGATTGTAGGTATGAGTGCCATCCTAAAGTTCCAAGTCCCAGTGCTCTGTTATCAACTGCGAATTTGTATGCTTTTTCCATGAATGTAAAAGCCATACGGTCTTCACTGTTTTCAGAGTCACGAAGTGCCTCAAGTTTTGTAATGAAGTCTGTCATAACTGCATCTAGGAAGAAAATCATGGTTTCAACAGCATCTGTATCTTTCCACTCATCAAAGTATAGTAAGTTCATTGATGATAGGTTACATACAAAAGACCATTCTTCGTTGTTTGGTAAAGCAATTTCTGAACATAGGTTTGAGTGGTGGATTGTTAGTCCTTTATCTTTATAAACATCCACTGTTTCATTGTTTACAGTGTCTCTAAAGAAGATGTATGGGTAACCAATCTCAACACGGCGTTGAATTAATTTAGCCCATAGTGCACGTTTGTCAGTGTCTCCTGCAATCATTGCTTCCATCCATTCATTCCCTACAGTAACACCGTGAGTTAATTCTTGGATAGGGTCTCCTTCAGTACCGATTTTAAGGAATTCTTCGATATCTGGGTGCTCAATTGGTAAGTAAGGTGCAAAACGTCCGCGACGAGTTGATCCTTGTGAAACAACATCAATGATGGTTTCGAATAATTTCATGAAGTGAACTGAACCTGATGATTCCCCATTATCAGTGATTGGTGCACCACGATGGCGTAGATCACCAAAGTAACCTGATGTTCCACCACCAAATTTACTCATCATACCAACTTCAGCTTGAGTGTATAGGATCCCTCCCATATTATCTTCAAGATAAGATCCAAAACAGCTGATTGGAAGTCCTTTATCGATTCCAAAGTTGGACCAGATTGGTGATGACATGGAGTAGTATCCCTTTTCCATGTAATCGTAGAATTTATCAGCAAAACCTTCAATGCCTAGTAATTCTTCTGCTTTATTAGCGATAAAGCGAACGCGGTCTTCAGGTGTGACACCTTCTGTTAAATAGCCTCGTGATAGGAACAAGCGGCTGTGTTCGTTTAACCATTTCATATGTAGTTTCTCCTTTATATTATATTAATTAGAATAAGTCATCGGCAGTAATACTGCGGGTACGTTTTGAGTAGTTGATTGAACGTTTCACAAAGAAGTCAACGTGTTTTGTTGCAACAACTTCATCATCAAACCAGTCCGTAGCTTCAACTGCAGCTTCATCAACTTCGAATAATTTCTTGTATCCAACGCTGACTAATGAGTTGTTAAGACGATTCTTAACAAATTCTTTAACAGTAGCTTTTGGTAAGAAATCAAGATCTCCTGCTTCATAGATCCAGTCAATTACATCAGACTCAGAGTCCATTGCCAATTGACATGCTTCGTATACTTCACGTTCCATTTCTTCATCAAACCACTCTGGATGCTCCTCACGTAAGATATTGATTAAATCAATACCAAAGAGTCCGTGTAGTTGTTCTTCCTTTGAAGTTGCTTCAATGGCATTAGACATCCCCTTGAATAGGTTTTGATGTTTATTGAATGACATGATGATTAAGAATTGTGAGAACAATGATACGTGTTCTATAAATAGAGAGAATAGAAGTACGGATAATGTGTAATCACGGTTGTTTTCGGTACGTGCTAATACAGAACTTTTTGTTAAGTAATCAACACGTTGGTTTAATGCTGGAATTTCACGGATTTTCTCAAACTCATGATTTAATCCTAAGATTTCAAGTAAGTGTGAGTAAGCATCGTGATGACGTACTTCACTTTCTGCAAAGGTATAACCTACTGACCCAATTTCAGGTTTAGGCATACGGTGATACAGATCACCCCAGAATGTTTTAACAGCAACTTCAACTTGAGCAATTGCCAACATCGCATTGGTAATAGCACTTTTCTCAACTTCATTAACATTGACTTTAAAGTCTTGAATATCAGATGTATAGTTGAATTCTGTATGCAACCAGTAAGAGTGTTGAATCGCTTCTTTATACTCTTCAAGTTCTGGATACTCATACGGTTTTAAGTTTAAACGGAATGCAAACAAGTCTCTTCGACGTGCTTGACTGCGTAATTCACGATAAATGATGTAAGCCTTCGCTGTATTTTTGTATTCAGAATAAAGTAAAGCTTCCTCTACATAGTCTTGAACCTTCTCAACAGTTAGGTTTTGATAGTCGTTATTCTTGATGATGATTTCAAGAGCTTGTTGCATTAGTTTCTCAGCTTCGTCTTGTCCAAACTCTCCAGTTTGTTCTCCAGCTTTGAAAATTGCTTTTTGAATCTTTAATGGTTCAAAATTAACTGCTTGTCCATCTCTTTTAGTAATTAATTTAGGTAATGTCACAATAGTACCCCTTTCTTCTGTCTACAAATAATTATAGCCCATCACTCTTCTTTTAGCATTTAGAAAGACTACTTTTATGCAAAATAAAAATATTATCTTCGCTTATCGTTAGAGACTTAACGTTTATCATTAATCTAATTAATAAGTGAAAGAATTATCAATACTTGACAAACTTGCTTGTTAACTAACCTCAATGCAATTAACAAAGTTTCATTCACTTGTTAATTAATTATCGACCACAAGAAGCCTGATTCACAAATTCCAAAGTAAAACCTGATAATCTTTCCTAATTATCAGATCGTTCCACTTAAAATATAAGATTGATTAACGATGACGATAGTACTGATTATAAATTGCTATCGCAGTATAATAAATCATTAGTACATTGAATACCAGCATCACGCGTGCAATACTTCTCAAATAAATTACTGAAAATAGGAAGATGACACTCATGCAAACACCTAATAGTATAATGAGAATATTATAGAAATAACGCGCAAAATCTGCTTCAGCGAAAACTCTTAGACCAGTATAAAAAAGAGAGGATAATACGGATAGTGCTACAATCATTTCTATTGCAGTATCATAAGATGATGAATGTTCCATCCCTGAAAGTCCTTCAAAGCCAGTAAGCATCATAAAAAGAATATAGGAAAAGATTAAAGATCCATATTCAGGTAAGAAAGAACTGTAGTCAAATGTATAATTTTTTAACTTATAAATACGTCGTGCACTAAAACCCATCAGAACCAATGGTATCCCAAGGTACATACAAAGAATTAGAAGTGAAAAAATGCCGTTAAACGATATCTGAATCATAGGATTACCTCCTGCTTGATATCCTAATTATACCTTATTCAATCCATAAAATACGGCTGATAAACACTTACCATCAATACTTTAAAAAGCAGATTCATCCACACAAGTTAGATTCACCTACGAAAGTCTGTTCCAACTTACTTTATGCGTGGTACACAGTGTAGTAGCAGTACGAGAATAGAAAAGCCTCACAATCCATGTAAGGCTTTAATTATTATTGTTCTAAACCGCGAACTTCAATTTCATAGATTCGAACTGCTGAATCTGATCCTTGAGTTGGTTTGTCAATTGTAATTCTTACGTATTGAGCTTCAGTAGGTTTAAATGTATCCACTGTTTCACCCAATGTATTTCCTAATACACGAGTTACTTGAGTAAATTCATTACCATCTTTACTTACTTCAATCTTATACGCTTTAGAGTTCATATCAGGGTTTTCACCACCTGCTTCAGCATGTCCAATATAAACTTCGCTGACTAGATCAACTTTACCTAAGTCAATTGTGATTGAGTGTGGAGGTTCTCCAACAGCACACCACTTATCACCTAAGTTACCGTTGATTGCAAATTCTGGAGCTTCTGAGTCGTTAACAAATGATGATGCTGTTGCTGTTGCGTTTAATGTTAGGTTTTGTAATACTCCATCAAATCCTTCATCAACAACGATCAATTCTTCATAAGTAACTTCTGCATCACCCTTCGCATTGGTAGCAATCAGTTTAACATCGTATTTACCTGCTGCAGCAAATGTTACATCAACACTGTTTTCTTCACTTGTTTCAATGTCTCCACCTACAAATTCCCATTTTACAGAGTCTGTGTTAGATGATGAAGCATTAGTAAAGGTTACTGTTTCACCAGGTTTAATCAGTGTCTTAGAAGCTGTTAAATCAGCTTTAGGAACTGAGTTATCAAGCCACTCTACGGTAACTACTGATGAAGCTGTACCACGTTGTCCATATTGATCAACTGGAACTACAACAATGTTTGTCTTGTTAGTATCATCATGTCTTTCAAGTGAGTTAATGTAGTGTGTGTTAGCAGGTGTAGCACCTAAGAATGAACGAGATTTATCTTGGTTAACACGGTATAGTTCATAGTATTGTGTATCATCTTCATTCATATCCCAGAATAAACGAATTCCTGCGTAGTTACTTTCTTCTTCATCAAATACTGCATCTTCAAGAGTTACCTTTGTTTGTGCCATTTTCGATTTTGAAGCTTTCTCTTGGATTGCAAGTTGTCCTAGGTGAACTGCAACTCCATTGTTTGATTCTTTAGCGATTAATTCATATGAGATTGATGTAATTGTCTTATCAACAAGATCTTTAACATCATATGAGATTGTGGTCCAGTCTTTACCTGCAGTCTTATCACCTTCTAAAGTAACACTTGACCCATCTGCTAATCCTAATACTAGATTCACTGATGTTTCAGCATCTGCTTTAGCAGTAGTTGTAATGGTATATCCTTTAGTAAATTCTAAGTTTGTAGCATACAGTTTAACATTTGATTTTGCATCTTTTTCCATGTTACCAAAGAAACGTAGTGAGTTTCCACCTTGGTAAGCATTGGAATAGTCAATGAATGCATCTAAACTGTTATTGCCTTCATGGTCCATGACCCATCTGTATGTAGGCATCACATCTTGCATTGAACGGTTGTTCCAGTCAAGACTTGATACTTTCTCACCATCGATGAAGTAGTTATAACCATTTCCTACGTTGTAGTTTGTTTTAAATGGTAATTTTGTAACTGCTGTTTGCTCCAGTGCAAATGTTGAGATTCCTGCCCAAGTACGATCTTCAGGTACTACAGATAGACGTGGGTCTCCAAATCCATTAACCCAGAAGTTGGATTCACGTTCTTGGAATGTTTCTGGATTATCAGTTGAACTGTGTGTCCATGATGGTACATACAGTCCCAGTGATGTATATGGTTTGTTGTTTTCATCTAAGAATAAGTTCCAACGTACAGGTGTTGAAGTTCCTCGTTCCTGAACATCAATTCCAGCAAATAAGTTCATTGGATCAATACCTAACTCTTTAGCAAGTTTGTTTGATGCTTTTAGTAATTCTTCACCTTCTAGACGGTTTGTATTCCACCAGAAGTTTAGGAACATTGTATCTGAAATTGGCTCTAAGTCTGCATCAACCATGTAATCTTTGTTATCATCTGTTAATGCGTTTTGCCAGTTCATTTCTCCATCACTGGTCATTGAGTCATACCACATGATGTCAAGATCTTCAGAATCTGCTTTGAATTGTTTAATCAGTTCGATCATTAGATCAGCATGTTTCTTACTTAAGCCTTCTTCAACAACATTCTCAGGACTTACTTTTCCTTGAGCAACATCATCAAAGCTTGTTACTTTAGTATCGGTTTCCTGGTTGATAAACCATCCTTCAAAACCGTATGTCTCAGCAACTTCAATCATCTTATCAACGATTGGGAATTTGCCATCAGCATCTTTAGTTAAGAATGTATCTAACCACTCTAATTTACCACCGTGTGCTGTTTGTGGGAAGAAAATGGTTCCCAATACAGGTACACCGTTTTTATGCGCTGCATCGATGACATCAGCACTTGGAGGAACGATGATTCCCTCACCTGATGATCCACCCCAATAAACTAATTGGTCGATGTATTGCCAGTTTGAGAATACGTTTGCTTTAAATGTGTTTGAACCACGTGGTACGTTACCACTTGTTGTTGAGTTCATAATAGATAAAGCAATAACTTTAGTATCCGGATCTTGTGTTCCGTTCATGTTTGGTAAATCTTCTTTTGCAACACGTTCTTGAAGTTTTACTGTTGATAGGTTGAATTTCGCATCCTTATCATCTTCGAAGTTCCACTCCAATAATGTGTCTGGGAACCAATAAGATGCTTGAGGTAGATTACTCATACCCTCACTCTTAGTTGCTTCCTCAGTAACGCTTAATTTAGGTGTTCCCTGACTTGAACATCCTGTGATGATTAGCACCATTGCCAGCATTGCTGTTAATGGTAAAAATCGTTTCAATGATTTCTTACTCATACTGCCTCCCTTTTCTCCAGAACCTGGTATTTGATGATCAGATTCTTAGAAGTTGGTCTCATTGATGTATCTCTTGAAACCGCTTCCCCGACAATATATCACAAAAATTTCATACTACAATCCTAAAAACACGCTACCTATTTATTGTATCGTTTTACCTATAATTAATGGACTCACCTATTATTAATACCGAAGCAACCTATGCTTCGTAGAGTCCTTTTCCATTTGAAAACCCTTACTTGATGAATGGACAATTCTTCTATCTATATCAAATGACCTGAGAAAATCAAAGGTGTGAGTCATTGATTTCCTATCAAATTGAATCTTTCTATCAAAAAAACATCCCGGTAGTTTAATGAGACGGGATGTTTTTGAAATCTATTTTGATGATGACTTTATCTTTGTTTCTATAATACCTGGTGCCATATTAAGTTCGACACTATAGTTTCATTAATCAAGTTAGGTTTGTAGGTATTATAAATTGATAAGAAAGCTTCACTCATTTAAGGTTATTAGTAAGTTTTTCTGTGTTTAATTGTATTCAAGGTGAGTAATGTGAAACCTACTAATGTTATAAGAATAGAAACTAAAATGGATGTATTGGAAACACCTGTTTCAGGAAGTGTGTTACTTCCATTATTTGAGCCGGCATTAGCGCCTTGATTGGGATCCGTATGATCTGTACCTGGAACATCAATTACCGGTTTATCGCTATCTGAATTGCTGCCATTATTATTACTTCCACTGCCATCTTCAGGTGTATTAGATGAATTCTTAGTCCATGATGCAGTATAGATCATGTCACCATCCACAAGTTCTAGAACCTCTGGATGCCATCCTGTGAATGTATAACCAGTACGGCTTGGTTGTATCTCTGGAATCGGAGTTTTACTATCATAGTCAGCTGTAAAGATTTCATGTATTCCTTGGTATCCATCTTGATAAGTAATGGTGTAAGTATTAATTTCCCAAGTTGGATAGTAGTCTGCAGATTCATAAACCTTAATAGAATTGTCTTGATCCCAAGCATTGAATGTATACCCTATTTTACTTGGGACTTGAATGGGTTTGGGTGTATCTTCACCATAAAGTGCTGTAAAGGATTCAAGAATTGAGCCATCTTCATCATGGTAAACAATGTCGTAGATGATATCTTCATAAACTGCAGTATAGATGCTTGATTCATATACCTTATCTTCAATCTGTGGATTCCATCCTTTAAAGACCTTTCCAGGCTTGTTAGGCGCTTCAATTCGTGGTGTATCTTCATTCCAGTTTGTTATGAATGTTTCAAGTACACTTTGATCCTCATCGCGATACTCAATGGTAAATTCTTTCAGTTTCCACTGTGCAGTATAGACAAGATCATGAGTCACAGTATCTTCAAGTTCAGGATCCCATCCTACAAAGTCATAGCCTTCACGCTCTGGTAATATACCAAAGTCAGGTCTTAGTGCACCAACAACAACATCATGATGAACATCTTCAAATATCTCTCCATTTACCCCATCTGTATAAGTAACAGAGTAAGTATCCATATCCTCAATAACAGGATAAAGAGTAATGGGTTCTGTACCAAATTTTAGTGTATCTCCTGGATTATAATCAATACTGTGTGACCCTTCAGTGCTTGTCCATCCTACAAATTTCTGATTAACCAGATTATTATACTGGATCTCATCTTCACCTGGTATTGATACTTGGTCTCCACTAACCCCAACTAAATAATAGTAGGTCCCAGCACTCTTGAGGTTCTGATTGTCAATATATACCGTACCATCATACTCTGTTAAGCCTTCTGTATTCATAGAATAAGAATCACTACCTATACGAATATAGGACGATTCTGTAGCACCATAATTATT
>DEPV01000111.1:10713-12926 GCA_002358955.1 Erysipelothrix sp. UBA3383
ACATCATATGCTAAGCCTGCAGGACGTGTTGGTATTGTAGGAACAATGACTTCACCTTGATACCCTGCAGTAATAGAAGATCCATTAGAATAAACATTCGGGGTATCTGTACCTAAAATAGTTTCCCCTTCCAATCCAGTAGATATCAAACCAATATTTTTTTTGAGCAGTTCATCTTTCTTAGCCTCATCAAGATGAACATTAGTAATACCATCATAAACCGTAGTGCCATCACTGAGTGTAATATAGTTATTGGCAATTAGTGAGTTATTCATATTATTAATACGACGCCCACCCATTTCAATAACAACAGCAGTATTAGTATCGACACTATTACCTCTGGATTGTACATTATTATCTACAAATGTTGATCCATCAATACTGAGATACTCATCAAATCCACTATTCTTACTACGTTTAATGGACATTGCCGCCCCTTCCATTGAAGCATGATTATTAAAGAAGGTATTATCAGAAAGTGTGAGTTCTTGTCGAGTAAAATTGGAATCAAAACGAATGGCTCCACCATAACCTGAAACACTATTACCTTCAAAGGTCGTCCCTTGAATACGGATGTTCATTCCAATAAACTGACCCGTATCAATATAGATAGCACCACCATAAGCATAACCATCGAGGTTATCCATATTATTCAATTCATTGTTTTTAAAGTAACTGTTGTTAATGGACAACTGATTTCTAAATGTCGTTAAGTTTAAAGCAACACCACCATTGATGGTTGCTTTATCAGCAATCTGATTCTCAAAGAGTACATTATCAATTTTGATGGGTGCACTCATTTCAGGAATAGAAATAGCACTACCATTTTTAACGATACTAGCATCATTAATAAAACTAGTATCACTAATAGCTAACTGTGAACTTTTAACTGCACTTGAAGTATACACAATACCATTCTCACCAATGTTCTCAAACTTCGAGTTCATAATCGTTAATCCTGCAGTTGGCGATCCGTTTAGAATTGCATTTTGACTGGTATTTCTGAAAATAACATTATCCAGTGTCAGACCTTTGATAAACCTCCAGTCAGTACTTAGTAAATCACGATCGTCGTCTGAACCATCAAATACAATATTTCTAATGGTAACGTCTCGGGTTTGCTCTCCTATGATATGTAGTGTTCCTTGATCCCACACCACACCAGACCCATCAATCGTTACAGCGCCTGGAAACACCGTCCATTGTCTTAGGGTCGCTTCTCTTGCTTGGAAGTTTGCCCCTAACTTAATATCTCCACCTTTTTTAAAACTACTTTCTAACTCAGCAACATTATTTACTACTGTTTCTGCTGCTACAGAAATAGATCCCATGCTAATAAACATCACCAGCGTTAGTACAATTGTTGATGCTTTCTTGATAAACAGATGCTGTTTTCTCATATTTTCCTCCTTTAGTAATATGAAGACAATGAATCATTTAAAGTAATAATCACAGTCTAATAAGAGTTTCTCTCCTATAAGTTAATTATAGGCAGTTCCTATTTTGATTAATCAGGCTCCATCAAAAGCTTAAGAGGTAATATTAATTTTATGTAAATATCAAGTGACTTTCCTACTGGTATAAGGTAAATACACTTGATTAAATGCTGTTTCACTACTAAAAAATGACATCTGTTTTTAATTGTGAATCTTGGGTTATTTTAATAAGTAGATTGCTTTAAATATCTGCTTAAATACCTATTTTTAGTCATCTAAACTCTTAATTTTGATTTATATCATCGGCATATGTTGACCCATATCCATAAAGTACATTAAGTACTTATAAACCTTATAAGATTTACCCATTTGATTATTTCTATAAATCTTGTTTTAAGTATTTGCAAAAAATATGATGTCCTTTTGTAACGAATATGATCTACATCTGAGAACAAATGTACTAAACAGTAGTGTTACTGGCCTGACATTAGATCTTAGTATGTGTCTTATCGACTCTATCCTATTACGCAAAAAAGAACTTCCTTGGAAGAAGTTCTTTTAGCATTATTATTTAATTTCTATTAGTATTCTTTACGTTTAATTTGGCTCATTGTTAACATTGCAAATCCAATGAGAGTAATTAGAATTGATACAAACATTGATGTATTTGAAATACCTGTTGCTGGTAATGCATCAGAGTTTCCATCATCATTACTTCCGTTGTTTGAACCATTATTAGTTCCGTTATTTGAATCATTGTCTGATCCATTATTTGAA
>DEPV01000111.1:12987-21098 GCA_002358955.1 Erysipelothrix sp. UBA3383
TCCATTATTTGAACCATTGTCAGTTCCATTATTATTGTTATTATTGTTGTTATTGTTGTTATTATTGTTATCGTTACCTGATCCATTATTGGTGTTGTCATCGCCATTATCGCTACCACTGCCATCTTCTGGTGTATTTGTAGATTTTTGGCGCCATTTCGCTGTATAAACCACAGTCTCTCCAGCTACTTCTTCACCTTCAATTTCCCATTCCTCAAATTCATAACCTTCACGAACAAGAGTTTGTAGGCATGGAGGAATCGTATCATTAATTACAACAACATGAACATCATCTTCAAAGACAGCTCCATCAGCACCATCTCTATAGATAATTGTAAATGTATTGGATTTCCATTGTGCTGTAAATATTACAGTATTACCATCTGTAGCCTCACCATCTTGTTCCCATCCTGTAAAGATGTATCCAAGACGTACAGGCGTACCTTCAAATTCAGGGATGTCATCTCCAACAGGTACTATATAGTTTTGGTTTTCGAAGTAAAGTTCATTAAATCCATCAGTATAAATGACTGAATACATAGCTTCTGGAATCTCTTCCCATTGTGCTACATAGACCTTATCTCCATCCACAGTTGCAATGATTTCAGGCTCCCATCCTGTAAAAGTATACCCTTCACGAGTTGGTAGCTTATCTGGTACTGGTGTTACACTGCCATATTCAACTGTAAATGATGCAAATACACCTTGGTATCCATCTTCATAAACAATGTTTGCATTGATTGCTTTCCACTGTGCATAGTATGCTGCTGAATCATAAACTTGAATGCTGTTATCTTTATCCCAACCTAAAAATTCGTAGCCTTCTTTACTTGGATTCTCTAAAGCTTGTGGTGTATCATCACCATAGTTTGCATAATGTGTTTCAAAGACTGTTCCATCCGTATCACGATATGTGATAGTGAATACTGTCTTCTCAAATTCTGCAGTATAAGTCGCATCCTCTGTTACCTTAAATGCGGGATCTGGACTCCATTTTACAAAGTGATAACCTTCTGGTGCAGGTGGTGTTGGTAGTGGTGTTGTTGTTCCCCATGCTAATCTTCGGTTGAGGTATACAGTAGGTTCCTCACCATCAACTCCTGGTAACATATATTTAATGTTATATCGGTTTTCTGCCCATACTTCTTGATACGTTACATCCCCTGTAACAGTCTCACTGAAATGTGGAGTCCATCCAAACCAAGTATAACCTTCTTTATATTCATTATGTTCTGGTTGTGGTGTCTTATCACCATATTTCAGTGTATATTCTGCATACAAATTACCAAATTCATCTTCAAATCGAACCGTATGAGTATCTGCTTCCCATGTTGCAACATATGCTGTTGATCGGGTTACTGTTTCTTTAAGTTCAGGTGACCATCCTGTAAAGGTATACCCTTTACGTACTGGATCAGGTCCAAATTCAGGTGTAGGATCACCATCTTTTACACGATGTCCTTGAACTGAGAATAAGGTATTATCAACACCATCTTCAAAGGTTACGCGATGGTATTCAATCGTATTAATAACTGGATATAGAACGATGGGTTCATTTGTAAATGTAATCACATCACCCACTACGTATTCTGCTACTTTGGTATATTCTTTAGTTGACCAGCCTACAAATTCTTCATAGTATTCTCTGATATCGTAGTATGATGCAGATTCCTCAGAAATGGTATAGTTTTGTCCTGCAACACCCACCTTGTAGATGGTACTTACTGCACCAGATGCGTTATTTTCATAATATGTAGTGCCATCATAGTCTTTGCTTTGGATTGCCATTTCTTTAGAAGGATGTCCAAAACTAATGTATGCAGATTCCGTTGCTCCATAGTTATTGTAACGCGTTACGCCTCGTTGATCCTTACCACTGTGTGTACTTGTTTTATTAACATCATATACATCACTATTGGGTTTTGTTGCTACAGTAGGTACAATGGTTTGTCCTTTATATCCAGCTTTCACACTGGAATGATTGCTATTAAAGACAGGACTGGAATTACCAAGTAGTGTTTCTGATTCATCGCCACTTGGAACAACCCCCATGTTGTTCTTCACGATACTTGCACGATCAGCATTGTTATAAGTAAAATTTGTAATTCCTGTATAACGTTTTGTATTGTTAGTTAGTGTAATATAGTTATTTGCAAATAGAGAGTTTGTAATTCCTTTGATTTTACCGCCACCTGTATAAATTGAGACTGCAAGACCATTGTAAGGATTATTACCTTGAGCCTTAATATTGTTATTTACAAAGCTCAATCCACTCATGTGTAGTGAATTATCAATTTCATTAGTATTCTTACGAACTACAGAAACAGCGGCACCTTCTTTTGTCGCAGTGTTATTATAGAATGTTGAGTTATTGATGTACACTTCTCTATTAGAACTCCTAGAATCAATATAAACCGCTCCACCATAACCATTAACACTGTTATTAGCAAAAGTAGTTCCTTCAATTTGAATTTCTGAACCAATTAAATTACCTGTTTTTAAATAGACTGCCCCACCATAAGCATCTGAATTTTGATTGCTTGAATTTACTATCTTATTGTTATTGAAGTAACTGTTTTTAATGGAGATTCCATTACGCAGTGTAGTGAAATACAATGCTGCCCCTTTACTTACAGATTTTTGATCAACAATTTGGTTTTCAAACACTGTATTATCAATAAACACTTTGGCACTCATATCCGGATAGTGAATGGTACTTCCAGTTTTTACCTTAGTATCTGAATTAATAAAACTTGAATTGCTGATAACTAAACTTTTTGATACAACAGTTCCAGCACTGGCATTGTTTGTAATTGCATGACCCCCAATATTTTCAAACAATGTATTGTCAACTTCTACTTTAGCAGTTGGAGAGTTAACATTTAAAGCATTCTTTTCGGTGTTCTTAAAGACTGTATTTTCAATTCTTAGTGTTTGTCTAAAGACCGTTGTAACATGAACCAGGTTACGATCAGTATTAACACCATCAAAAACAAAGTTTTTTAAGATAACATCAGGTGTAGAGATACCATCAATTGTAATCGTTCCCTTGTTCCATACAACATTAGAGCCATCAATAACCGGCTCTTTACCACCAATTTTTGATAACTTTACATCATCAGGCTGAAAATCAGCACTTAATTTAATGTTCCCTTCTTTCTTAAACGCTTTTTTTAGCTCTGAAACATTTCTTACAACGGTATCTGCTGAAACTGACACAGTAAAGATACTGAGAACCAGTGTCAATGACAGAAATAAAGTCGTTAGTTTGCTTAGAAACTTATTGCTTTTTTTCATATTTATTCCTCCTTATATATTAAATATGATTAAAGTGATCACAAGTGTTTTATGAAATGGTCATTTTGATGTGATTCCTTTATATTAATTATAGAAGTTTCATATTTTCCAAAAAGTTTTATATTGTCTCAAAGCGTTGAATTATAATTTCTAAGTTTAGTTTATGTATTTTGTTTATATCACAATTCTAAAGAGCACCAATTTGTTTTGTTTGTCAATTTTATGTTTACGTCTTTTACAATTTTTGACATCACTTGTGAAATTTGATTATAAATTATAAAGTTACTTGCGAAATAATTGATGAACTTAATACAGATTAAGCGCAATCTTACTATGGCCTCTTATGAAATTCCATTCATAAGTGGATTTTTACGAACACAGTGTCCCAAAAAGACATTATTATATATTTGTATAAAAAAATGAGTTCATTTTATCTGAAATAAGTGATCTGCTCAACTCAGTGATAATCTCAAAATCATATTTTTCAAAATTGTTAATCCGTATAAAGTCTCTTAGACATGTAAAAAGACCCACATTTATGTGGGTCTTAGTTTATAACATTAGTACTTTAATTATGAATTGAATTTTTCTTTATCGAATGTTTTTTCCCATGAATCAACAATCACTGCTGAAACCATTGAACCTGTAACGTTTAAAGCTGTACGTCCCATATCAATGATTGGGTCGATTCCAAAGATTGAACCGATGTGTGACATTGCTGCCCCAAGTCCTAAACCATTCAGTGTAACAGTTGCCGCTACTGTAGCAGTTCCTGGTACCCCTGCAATCCCAATTGATCCAATTGTAACAACTGTAACAATTAATACATAGAATGATAATCCCATTTCAACACCAACTGCAGCAGCTACAAGTGTCCCTAACATTGCAGGGAATACACCAGCACATCCGTTCATACCAATTGAAGTTCCCAGTGTTCCAACAAAGTTCGCACTTTGTCCTGAAACTCCTAGATCTTCAGTTAATGTTTTTAGTGTGTATGGTAATGTACCAACACTTGAACGTGATGAGAATGCAAACACGATTGTTGAATAAGCTTTCTTATAGAAAGTAATTGGGTTTAAACCAATTGCTGCAAGAATAATAGCATAAATAACCATCATGATTAGGCAAGCAACATAAATTGCAACGATAAACCAGATAACTGCTGTAATAGCATCAAGTCCATTGGATACGATTGTATTAGCAACTAATGCAACAACACCATAAGGCATAATTTTAATAATGTTAATTAATACTGAGTTCATTGTTTCACGCATGCTATCAAACAGTGAAATTAAAGGTTCAACTTCTTTTGGTTTTTTAACCATTAGGAAACGAAGCGCTGTAGCAATTAAACCTGCGATAATAACAACTGAAACAATACTTCCGTTTTTACTCATTACATCAAAGATGTTATTTGGAATTAATTGTAAGAAGAACTCTGGGAAACTTTGTGCCGCAATGGAATCCATACGATCAATACTTCCTGCTGATAATTCTCCTACGAAACTAGCACCTTGTAAATTGAATGCTTTAACAACAAAGATCCCTACTAATGCTGAAATTGCTGTTGTAGATAGTAATGTTGTGAATGTTTTACGAGTGAGACTTTTAATACGGTCTCCCTGAACATCAATAACTACTTTAATAATGGATAGGAATACAACTGGAACTGCTGTTAATTGAATTAAACGAACAAATCCACTTCCTAATAAAGCAAACCAAACTGAGATTTCTTTACGTCCAAACTCAAGATATGTCGTGTTTGAACCTCCGATTAACTCAATTGCAAGTCCAAGTGCTAAACCAAGCACTAAAGCAATCAGTGTACGGTTTGAAAAACTTACTTTCTTATTCTTAAGGTGTCCTAAGAAGAATACAATGGCAACTAGACCAAGGACTGCTCCCAGTGTATATATATTACTAATTTTTAAAAACTGTTGAAAAAATGGTGAATCTATCATTTTCTATTCCCTCCCTATTTAGCGGTATTCGCCGCTACGTTCAATGCTTCCCAAGTTGACGCAAATGGTGGTGAGTAAGCATAATCAATAAAGCCTATGTCTTTGGTTGTCAGCCCTGCATGAATTGCGGTTGTATAACCACTTGCTCGTAATACAGTGTCTGATTTCCCCATCATTTGTGCACCATAAAGCACATATGTATCTGCATCATAAACAAGTTTGATCGAAATCATTTCTCGATTTGGATAATATGAAGTATGGTTGGGTGTTGTTATCATCGTCGTTTTATAATTAAGCCCTAAATTCTGAGCATCAATTTCACGAAGCCCTGTAACAACAGCTTCAGAGTGACCTGACTTAATAGCACTGGTTCCCAGTACATTGGTATAACTTTCCCAATCCTTCTTATCACTCACTATATTAGTACCAATGGTACGTCCCATTTTATTAGCATAAGTTGCTAATGGGTTATAGTAATCTCCAAGAAATTTATGATGGATGCTTGCACAGTCTCCTGCAGCAAACACACCTTCGACAGATGTTTGTCCAAATTCATCAATAATGATTGCTCCATTATCAAGCATATCAAATTGCCCCTCTAAGAATTTGGTGTTGGGTGTAAATCCTATAGCTATAATAACAGCATCTACTGAATATGTATTGTCTTTTGAATGCAACTGATATACCTTGTTTGCTTCAAGATCCATTTTTAAAATACGCTCTTGTGTTACAACATTGACATTCACTTCTTCAAGTGATGTTTTAATCATTGCTGAGAATTCAGGATCAAATGTTTTGTTCATTAGATCCTCACGTGAATGGATTAAAGTAACATCTTTATTCAATAATGCCAGTTGCTCTGCAACCTCTACTCCAATAAAACCACCACCAATAACACCAATGCGTTGGAATTGATCAAGATTGTCTTTTAAGTCTTTGACCTTATCCAAACGTGTAATGGTATACACATTGTCTGCATCAGTATGATCGATAGGAGGCAGCGTTGCTGTTGCCCCTGTAGCGATCATTAAACGGTCGTAAGCTTTTGTAAACTCACTACCATCTTTAAGATTTTTAATCGTAACTTCTTTCTTATCATTGTCATTGTGAATGACTTGATGTCCTGCAAGTACATTAAGACCCGCATCTTGCATTTGCTCTACAGTTCGTGCAAACATTTCGTTTTCATCATCAAACTGTCCCCCTAAATAGTAAGGCAGTCCACATGCTCCAAATGAAATATAATCTTCCATTTCGACAACTGTAATCTTCGCATCGCGATTCACTCGCATTGCTTTTGCTGCGGTACTCATACCTGCGGCAATACCTCCAATAATTACAACTTCCATTTTTTACTGCCTCATTTCTATGTCTGTACATCAAACTTAACACTGTCAAAACATACTGTCAACACATGTACACGCTTAAACTTTCACAAATAATTAAATTGTTTATAATCACAGTTTAAGCACTATTTTGTGTGAAAATCGCATGCATTATCCTTGACTTAGCCCTACTATAAGAGCTGTATTGGGACTTAATATAAATGAAAGACACCTCTATTTAAAGGTGTCTTTCATCATAAAACTTAATCGGATTTTCTTTTTAACAGCTTTGATTTAAGCACTAAGAAGAATCCTAATAGAATCATTAAACCAGATTGAACACTCAGTGATTCAAGTGTTAAACCTGTAGCTGGTAAATCCGGTTGCATCTCTTCAGGAGTTTCAACCGGATTTGGTATTACCGGTATTTCAGGACCTGTTCCATCTGTATCTGGATTCTCCGGAACCTCAGGTTGTGGGTCCTTTGGAGTACTTGGCTCCAGTGGAGTCAGCGGTACATCCTCTACAGGATCAGGAATGATCATCCCTGCATCCAGTGTTAAATCATCTCTTAGACTGGAGTAAACAAGTCTGTAGATTGTTTGTGTTACTGTACCATCTGCAAGACTTGAATCCAGACTCGATTCATCCATCACTTCAATAAGATCATAGAGCGATGCAATATCAGACTGTTTATAATCATAAAGATTGAAGTCCAGTGTTGTATCATACTCATCAGGATCAATGATGGATGCATCACAATGCCCCTTACTCATCATGATGTTGAATGCTGCACGTTCCCTAAAATCATTATATTCCCGTGCATTGGTTAAGAGTACATTCAGGTAGCTCATGATTTCGACATAAGTAACATCTTTAGGAATCAAGAAGACTGGTAACTTGGATTCATTGGCCTTTTGAATGACAGCATCCTCCAAACACCATTGATCATCCTGTGGCTTAATGGCCAAAGCTGCAATCTTGTATTCACATAAAACTTCAATTAGATCAATTTGATCTTGGGAAGTTTCTGGAAATGTACTTTGACTGGTTAGTAGAAACTCACCACCAACAGCCCACTTCTCCACGGCAAGATTTTCCATAACAGTAATGTGTGTAACTGGAATGGCATACTTTTTAATGCTTGATAAGCATTGGATGTGAAATCGTTCGGATAAAGTTTTATTGATATCTTTAAGATGTAACATGATCCTCTCCCTTAGGTACAAAGTGCGCGTCTCAATTATATGAGTTAAAGCGCTTTCTAACAATTGTTTCAAACCCCAAGTATTTTAACAAATATTGTGCGAACACACAATACTCATTTCCATCTTTTTTAAGTATATTTATCTCAGACAAAAGTCTCAGGAGGAAACTATGGAAAACAGTAATAAACATTCGAAAATGAATGCTTACCAAAGTAAGACATTATTCAGTTCGATGGTAGGTTTAGGACTTCAAAGCATGAGTACTATGATGTTATCATTTGCTTTAAGTTCAATGATTTTAGATTTTGGCATCAATG
>DEPV01000002.1:0-331 GCA_002358955.1 Erysipelothrix sp. UBA3383
CGGTGGTTATTTGACGCTTACCATTTAATGGCATAAATCAAAAATAAACTTTTTTAAAATAAGTGGACAACTTGCAATTGCAATTCAAGAATATAAGTAGACTCATAAACAAGTAATAAAAATGATCTGAATGTTTACTTGTTTCGACAACATGTAAAGATAATGCATAAAAGTTCACACGTTGTGAATACGAGTAAAAGAATACTATATAAGTTTACATGTAATACCGACATGTAAAGGAACAGCCTAAAAATTTACACGTTCTGATTACGTGTAAAGAAAAGATAAAAAAGTTTACACGTCACAAGATATATGGTAATATTTCATTAAG
>DEPV01000002.1:340-901 GCA_002358955.1 Erysipelothrix sp. UBA3383
AAGACAGTTGAAGTTAAAGGAGGACTTATAATGCTAAAATTACCATTGGAAATTGATTTAGACACCGTTGATATTCTTCGTCAATTAAGCGTATCTAATAATAGGATAGGTTATCTGGACGCTCTAATTAGATTACTTCCAAATCCTAATATTATCTTGAATGTGATTACTTTAGGAGAAGCGAAATCTTCATCTGAAATTGAAAATATAATTACCACATACGATGAACTGTATAAGGAGATGGTTGATATAGGTGATAATCAATCTGCTAAAGAGGTCCTGCGTTATAAAAGTGCTATCACACACGCAACAAATTTAATAAATGATAGAGGTATTATTAGTACGAATGATATAGTCAGTATACATAAGATAATTGAACCTAATAAAGGTAGTATTAGGACCCAGGGTGGAACAGTACTTAAAAATGAATCGACGGGTGAGATTGTTCACACTCCACCTCAAAGTGAAAAAGAGATTAGGGATGAACTTCAAAAGTTAGAAAGTTATATTAATAACAGTAGTTTGTATGATCCACTAGTCGATATGGCTGTAATACATTAC
>DEPV01000002.1:916-17742 GCA_002358955.1 Erysipelothrix sp. UBA3383
TGAAACTATTCATCCTTTTTATGATGGGAATGGTAGAACAGGACGAATTTTAAATGTAGCTTACTTGATACTAAAAAATAAGATCACGCTTCCTATTTTGTATTTAAGCAAACACATTATTGAACACAAATCACAATACTATAGTCTTCTAGCTTCTATCCAAAAAAATCCAGGTAATCTCACTGACTTTGTATTGTTTATGCTCAAAGGTATTGAGGAGATGGCGGACTTTACCATTGATTTTATTAATTTATTAAATCAAGCGATAGAGGATACTGCAAAGAAAGTTAAAGAACAACTACCTAAGATTTACTCAGAAGAGCTCATCCATATTCTATTTCAAGAATTTTATACCAAAAATGAATATTTTCGAGACGGATTAAGTATTAGTAGACCCACCTCCACAAAATACTTGAATCAGTTAGTTGAAATTGGAGTTTTAGAATCTCGAAAATCAGGAAAAGAGTTGATCTATATTAACAAGGTACTCTTCTCACTATTGGAACAGTGGTAAGTTAATGATAGTATTTGATTTTTAGTGATTTCTTAGAAATTATGAATGAAAATTGAATAAAATGAAAAACAGCAACCTTCCCACATAAATCGTGAAGGTTGCTGTTAAATTTTTGTGTTACATTAGTTGGAATTCGCGGGACTTTAGTCGTGTAATCTAAGCTTTTTTTTGACAATTCTTTTTCACCGCTAAATGAATTACATAGGTTATGAAACCACCCAGGAAGTTGAATAAGAGATCATCTACGTCGAATATTCTTGTATTCAGTGATAAGTAAGACGTAACCAACTGTATGAGCTCTATAGTGAGCGTTGTGAGGCCGATGAGTGTAATTATATGCCATGGCTTGAGTTTGGTGAAATTGACTGACAATAGGACTCCTAGGGGTATAAACATCACTGTATTCAGTAGGTTTTGTAGTTTGGATGTATTCTCAAATAGAGAAAGTGAGAGTCTGAATGAGTGAGCAGTTTGAATGTGTTCAAACGCGACTGCGTTGTAGGGAATTGTGAAGAGCGTTAAGTCAATCAATGCCGCAATGTACCAAAAAAAAAGTGAGTATTTAAGTTTGTTTTTTTGCTTTCTAATAGTCGGTGCATAAATGTGACCAGGGCAGCCAATTCGCATCCTATGATTTCACAGAATATTGTCTAAAAAACGAAGTTGCTCAAAGTATGAATAAAGCAAGATGTCCATATGATAATGCAGTGATGGAGCGATTCTTTAGAACCATGAAATTTGAACTTATCAACCGATATCAATTCAGTAATGACAAGCAACTTGAAACTGCGATATCAGAGTATGTATTTAGGTGGTATAACCAGATAAGGCCACGTGCATCAAACGGATATAAAACCCCGAATGAAATTAGAAATGCTTAGATCTGTTTATACAAGAGTGTTCCAAAAAAGCTTGATCATTACACTTTTTGTAAGTTGTTATTTTTTTTCTCCTTTATAATTTTTTCTATATTAGAAAATGCTTCACCAGACCAAATGTCATCTACAAGAATATTATGTTCGTGGAAATTCTCACATATATCATGAAATAGAAGTTGGATCCTGGATAAATGATTTACATCAGAAAAACGTTCCTTATCCTGTGTAAAAAGATATGATTCGACATTATTTTCATCTATAAAGTAGATTAGCTGCAAATCAAAGTTTTCAGTTAATACACTATTTTTGAAATAAGGATGCTGCCAAATTTCATAGTTAGCACCAATTTCAATCCTTCTTGGAAAAATCGATACAATATCTACTTCTTCAATATCTGACCCGTCGTAATATTTCATTATTTTTCTCCTTTACTCTTCTGTTATTATTATCATTATACTATTATTTTAAGCATATAGTCTGGTTTGTAATTCGAGGTATTACTTTATGCACGAGTACAATCTTACCACTTGGAGATTGACATTTAAATTAGCTACGAACAGTTCATTTAAATGTAAGTGTCATCTTAGTTTTATCCTCCAGTCAGTTAGTCTTCTTTCTTCGGCTAAAATTTAATCACTACTACGACATCATCTGCAATCTGCACCCTTCCATAATTCTTGTGTTACCTTGAATTATTTTATATAGCCATGGATACAGATATTCATGAGTTAAGTTACTTCGCCTGTATTTGAAACGACCATCATAACGTATAAGAGTTCACTACTTATTGGACATCTTCACTTCTTGCAAAATCATCCCTCTTATCCGCCAACACTGGTTCGCTTGCGCTTCGCTCCAATATACCGGCATCGGCTTCCTTCAGACAAAGTTGTCGCCAACAATGCCCTTGCTTACAGCTTACCTTCCGAAATCATTAGTGAGGTGGTAGGGTATCTTTCGACCCATCGGCTTGGTAACATGTCAATCGAACAAGAAAAGCCAGTAGTAAAATACTCTTAGCTTTATAATACGAAAAACCATTTACGTGAGTAAATGGCCATAATTTTAAATTTGGTGCCCATAGTCGTTGGTACACGAACTGCAAGCTTAGATAATAGGATGTTTTCCATCCGCTATTTTTATTATATCATAGATACTCTAGCGAGTACACCTTTATTTATACTTGTTTAAATTTAATATATTAGCAAAGTAAAGTGATCAAGAATAGTAACACTTAGTGTATTAAATATGAAAATGTTCTACTTTATAGATCACAATTGTAATGTGGAAAAACAATTACATACATTAATCACATACTTAGCAAGAAAACACCTTCTTTGTGTGCTTTATCAATTAATTGAAAATTTGTTATGAGTTGTATTGATCAATTTACTATCTGATTAGTTATGATTAATATAGTTCCGAAAGGAAAAAGGGGGATTTATGTTTAAATTTACAAAAAGATTTCTTTTAGCTTTAACTTTTATAGCTTTAATGGTTTCAAGTAATAGTGTAATTAATGCTGATTTCTCTCTACCTATAGAAGATTATAGCGTATTTGTCCGAGACATTGATGATTTTTCCTCAATCAAATATGAAGATACTTTATCATATTTTGAAATGAGAGATTATCTGACTAGTATTGAGGTTTCTAGTGAAGTAATAAACGATTTTGATACAACTTATAATTTGCATACTAAAACGAGATCTAGAGGACAATTAAGATACTCACTTTTAGGATTTGATACCTCAACGACTAGCATTTATTACAAAACTCAATTTAGAGCATCTGCCGGAATGATCTTCTATCCGGACAACAACGGTGTCTTCACTAATCCCAGTTCAATAGAGACCTTAGAGGCAGCGCATATATATACAGGTGCCGGATCTAAATGTATCTTTGGTGGGACGATATATTTCAAATTAGTTAACTACAACACAGTATATTGGAGTTACTACGGTGATTTGTATAAAGCTGGTCAAGTCAGTTGGACCGTAGGTGGCTCTATTGGAGTTGGTAAGGGTGCAAGTATAAATGGATCGATTTCTAACGGAAGCGGATTTATAAAGAATATTTCATATAGTGGACAAAGAACATTGGTGGGAATCTCATAGTATGAAAAAAACACTACTCTATTTATCCATTTCAATTGTGATTCCATATTTATTTTGTCTAATCGTTTCAAATATTCCCGGCATTTACATAGTTAATGAAAATATACTATATATATGTACATCGATAGCGTGTATTACTTACTGCTACAAGCACCTTTAATTCGCATTATTTACTAAACTTAAAATAAATTGATATTTCAAAAACAACCATATATCTTTATGGTTGTTTTTTTTAAATTGATCTTCTTGCCTATTCTATTTATTACTAAGTGTGCTCTTTTATTCTTATTACTTGGTTCCATTTAGATTCTTCCCCTGCATTGAGGGTGAAATGGTAAAATCTACTTTTACTACCTCTTTATTTATAAAATCAACTTGAATACTGCTTACATATTTTGATATAAATGTTATCTTTTCATACTCTGTCATAACACTCCATTTCTTTAGACCTCTACTTACGTTCGATAAAGTACTCTCAATACTGTTGACTTTTAGAGTGAGTCCTTCGATTTGTTGGTTTCTAAAATCTTCTTCAATTAAACCGTCTTCATGAAGTAGAATAATTTGCTTTATTAGATTGTCGATATTGTTTAAGTATGAAATACTAGTCTTTAATCTTTTTTTTATTTTGTTCTGAATAAACCTATTAACCGGAACTTCTACTTGATCAATGACTACCTCCTCATTGATCCTCAAATTGCTTCCCTCTTCGAGGTAATAGAGGTATGTCTTGCTGGGTTTAACAGTACTTGAATGTTCTGCCATAGTTCCGTCCCTAATGCTCCTCACAAGTCCTTTAAATACGTATTGATGATCAGAGACAACATTTTTAAGTTTTAATCGTTCTTGAGCGATTTTAAATTGATTTTCTTCGATTATGGCCGGACTATGTTCGGGTATTGATAATCTATGGTTAGAGAACTCACCAACATAAATGCTGTTCGAAAGGATGTTGCTTATACAATTNNNNATTAACAAATACACCTTATACAATTGTAGGTCCATACTATATCCAAAGCTGAAACACTATTCAAATATGTGGCTATGGAAAATAAATTCAAGTGATCGATAAGATACATTGAAAATATAGAATTAATAATTTTCGCCTCAACATCATCGATCTTCAATTTCTTATTGACCTTGAGATAACCTATAGGTGCCTTTCCTTTGTATAGTTACCCTCCTTAGCTGAGCGATCCATACCACGTTTCGTTCGCTCACTAATAGTTTCTAGTTCCCATTGAGCGATAAGAATAATAATTATGATAAAAAATCTGCCCATTGCTGTTTCGGTCTCTATCTTCTCTTTTATGGAAACCAGGTATACTTCAGCCACTTGAAATAATTCTAATAAGTGGATTAGATCCTTAAGTCTCCTGGTTAATCTATCAAGGTTGTGCACTATGATTACGTCAATTTCACCGTTGCTCACATCCACTATAAGACGAATCATTTCTTTTCTATTAAGACTTCAAGCAGACTCTCCCTCATCCACATAATTTCTCACAACAGTCCCTTCAGGATACTCCTCTGGAAACATTTTTAACCAAAACAGATTCTTCTCTTCTTAATCTAAAAGAGAAAAACCAATGTAGCAAATATAAAAAACCACTAACGATTGTTAGTGGCTTAGAGTTTAATTTTGGTGCGGGCGAGAGGACTCGAACCTCCATGCACAAGGCACATGATCCTAAGTCATGCGTGTCTACCAATTTCACCACGCCCGCGTGTGCTTTGCTTAATGATTATAACATAACCAAGTAGTAAAGCAAGAGGTTTTTTAACATTTGTTTAAAATGTTTTATGAAATTGGAAATTCTATAAGTATCTTACAGAAATCTTACCAAAGTTGGCACTTCCAGTGACTACAACAGTAGGATATTCTGATGATGCATAAACACTATCTGGGGTAACTGAGCCCAGTGTAGAACTTAAACGGTTTTCAACATTGACTGTTCTAGGTAAGTACAAGGTAATGTTACCAAAGTTTGCTTCACATTGAATGATGGATCCTTCAGGGTTGAAAGTTGCACCTTGGAAGTAAACTTCAAGATTACCAAAGTTTGTTTCAAGATCAGCTTTAGTAAAGTTTGCAGAACGGATGTAACGTTTTTGATCTGAGAAGGTTGTTTCTGCACGAACATAATCCTGTGCATTTTTAAAGTTTTGAGAACTTCCTTCAGTTTTAAATTCAACATCAATGACATCTTCCTCAAAGGTATTCAAATCATCAGTATCACCAAAGACAATGTTGAATGATTTACGACGTTTCTTAAAGATCATGGATAGACCTGCACCCATCATCACTGATGAAACCAGTAAAAGCCAAGGATTACCGCCTTGGAATCCTAAATATCTAAAGTTAAAGAAACCAATGAAACCAATTGCGGTAAAGCCACTTACAAAATCACGGTCCCAAAGATTCATCGCTGCAATGATAGCAAGGAATATAGAAAGTCCTGCTCGTATAACAGAAGGTCCTTCAAAACCATAAAAGCTTTGTGCAAACAAATAGACTGAGAGGAATACAAAGACCCCACCCCAAACAACTTTCTTTTTATTTTTCATAATGATAAACTCCTTTCAAGCAATCGTGCTTTAAAATCTGAAAAATACATACGGGATACAAAATTCGATTTATGAGAATCAACAAAGAATACCGTACGTGATGATGTAATGCTACGCTCATAACCACTGACACTGTCCACATTAACAATGCAGGACTTAGATATTCGCATGAATGATTCTGGAAGTAGTTCCAAAAGTTCATAAAGCTTGTATCGAGTTCTATAGTAATCCTTCTTAAGATGGACCACCACCGCATCATCTTCCGTCTCAAAGAACAAAATGTCTTCAATAGGAATGTTAAGATCACTGCCTCTGTGTTGAGCAATAATATTCATCGTATTTAATGATTGAACGAACTGTTCAATCCGAGGAGTAATCTTTTTGGTATAAATAACAAGGTCTTCTGTAAGATCTGGATCTTCAATTATTTTTACTTTCATGATGCCTCCTTTACATTATGATTATAGCATTATGACCACTTGGGATGTCTATAAATATCCTAAGTGGTCATAATTTGAATCTAAGTTGTAGTACGTTTTGATTTTAGTAATGCAATTTCTTGTGCATAGCCTTCTACATCATTGGGTGTTTCTAAATAGAATGGTAAATGACGTAGTTTTGGATGGTTGATAATCTTCTCAAAGGTTTCAAGTCCAATGGATCCCTCACCAATTTTCTCATGACGGTCCTTATGCGATTTGAATGGGTTTTTAGAGTCATTCAGATGAATGGCATACAGCTTATCAAGTCCGACAATCTTATCAAACTGATCAATGACACCATCTAGGTCATTAACAATATCATAACCTGCATCGTAGATGTGACATGTATCCCAGCACACACCTAACTTCTCCTTCACTTCAACCTTTTCAATAATGCTTTGAAGTTCTTCAAAGGTACGGCCAATTTCAGTTCCTTTACCTGCCATGGTTTCAAGCAGTACAATCGTCTCTTGATCAGGTGTTAAAACACGGTTTAACATACCTGCAATATAATCAATCCCAACATCCACTCCCTGGCCTGTATGGCTACCTGGGTGGAAGTTATAAAGACTTCCCTTAATAAAGCTCATGCGGTATAAATCATCGCGCATGACCTCTTCAGCATACTCACGTGTATAATCTTTCGCACTGCATGCATTTAATGTATAAGGTGCATGCGCTAAGATGTGTCTGAAGTCATGCTCCACTAATATTTTATTTAAAGCTTCAACATCCTCTAAGTTTAAAGGTTTCGCCTTACCACCACGAGGTGAGCGGGTAAAGAATTGGAAGGTATTGGCTCCAATACTTAAAGCCTCAACACCGATGGCTTCATAGCCCTTTGAAAAACTTAAATGAGATCCTATAACAAACATAATCATACCTCCACTTTCTGTGTCTATCGTACCTAATATCGTGATGAAATT
Organism: Erysipelothrix sp. UBA3383; assembly: GCA_002358955.1. Lineage (GTDB taxonomy): Bacteria > Bacillota_I > Bacilli_A > Erysipelotrichales > Erysipelotrichaceae > Erysipelothrix. The sequence continues at coordinate 8,400 of DEPV01000002.1, forward strand.
CAAACATAAGTCACTCTTCTATACAATATTAATGAGGCTTGTTATGATGTGTTCAGGAGGTTTTTTATGAAACTTAATAACAAACGTGTTTTAACGATTGTCTCTGATGATTTCGACGACTTAGAAGCTTGGTATCCCATTCTAAGACTGCGTGAAGCAGGTGCAACTGTTGATGTTGCAGGTGAGTTAGCAAATCATGATTACCAAGGTAAGTATGGTTTAAAACTACAGTCTAACTTAAGCTTTGATGATGTTACGATCTTAGATTATGATGCCATCTTAGTACCTGGAGGATGGGCTCCGGATTATCTTCGTCGTTTAGATTCAGTCTTAGGCTTTATTAAAACCATGAATGATGAAAATCGTATCATTGGTCAGATATGCCATGCTGGATGGGTCTTATCTTCAGCAGGAATTCTTGAAGGAAAGACAGTCACCAGTACACCAGGCATTAAGCATGACTTAATGTATGCAGGTGCTAACTGGGTTGATACTGCTGCAGTACGTGATGGTAACATCATCTCAGCACGACGACCACCCGATTTACCAGACTACCTACCACTGCTTATTGAAGCATTGAGTGAGTAATTAAAAACCTCCATCACGGAGGTTTTTCTTATGTTTAGATAAAAAGTACTGATACCACTTCAGGTGCATAGACATCTTTTTCAAGAAGTGTTACACGGCCCGATTCAGCATCCCTTTCAAACAGTGTTAAGTTATCAGTATCACGGTTTGCAACAACGATGTACTTGCCATCAGGACTGATCGCAAAATCACGGGGATGCTCTCCATAGACAGATTCAATTTGAACAAATTCCAAGTGTCCATTATCAAGAACCTTGAAGACTACCAGTGAGTCATGCCCTCTGTTACTTGCATAAACAAAGCGACCATCTTCAGAAATGCGAATCGCACCTCCTGAACTTGTCACATCTGCCCCATTTAACATATCCACAGTCTGTACAGACACCATATCAAAGTCGATATCTTCGACAACATCAATGGTATTGTTCAACTCACCTAAGATATAAATCATGGGTAAGGTTGGATGGAAGACTAAGTGACGCGGTCCCATACCTTCCTTTGTCTTGTAAGTTGCAATTTCATTGAGTAAACGATACTTATGAACAGTATCAAGACCCAAATCACAGACATACAAATCATCATTCTTAGGATTGAAGTTAACGTAATGAGCTTTTGCTCCTTCATTGTATTGAAACTCTTTAACAATCCCTTCTTGATCATAAACACGAACACGTCCTAGGTGATAGTTAGCATCAAGAACATAATCATCATTCTTATCATACTTCACATAACAAGGTTGTACACCATCATCAAGATAAGATCTTATTAGCCTTGCAGGTTGTGTCTTCAAATCCCATACTGCAAGACCCCCTTGTTCCCCCTCTTGATGCACTGCGTATAATGTTTGACTTGAAGCATCATAATCCAAATAGGTTGGATTACTTGCTTTTGCAACTAAATTTAAATTTTCTAAATGCCCCGATAAAAGATCAATTTCATAAATTCCTTCACTGCTTTTACGGGTGTATGTACCTAATAATATTTTCATGATATCCCTCCATTGCCCTTATTGTAACACAATGCTAAAGGAACATCAGTTCTTACTTGTGATATAATGAGTAAGACATTGTGGAGGTAGAAATGAAAATATTTATTACTGATCTTGATGGTACTTTGCTGAATGGCGAGCACCAATTGGATCCTAAAATGCGTGAGTTCATCCTGGCATTAAGAAATCAGGGACATATCTTTGGGGTAGCAACAGGAAGACCCCATGAATCAGCAGAACTTGTCGTTCCTGAAATTGAATCATTGTTTGATTTTGGTGTGTTTAATAACGGTGCTAACTTTATGGACTTTAAAGATGGCGAACAACACGACCAATACCCTTTATCAAAAGCTGTGATTTCTGAAATCATGGATGTGTATACTAAACTTGGTGGTAACCCCATCATCTTTAAAGGTCAAACACTCCATACTCACCACCGTGAAGATTATCATGAACGTTTAGAACAGGGTGGATTTGAAGTTGTTTATGGTGATATTGAACCTCACCTTGAAGATCATATGGAAAAGATCATCTTCTCTGTGAATGCTGATACCCGTAATATCTTACTGGATCATTATGCAAACAATCCTCATGATGATTATGTTGCTTTTCGATCCCAAGAAGACTTGATAGAATTCATGGATCCTCGCATTAATAAATGGGTGGGTGTTGAGTACTTCTTAAACAAATACAATCTGGAAGATTATGATACCATCAGTTTTGGTGACAACGGTAATGACTTGCAATTAATACAAGGTGCAAGCCTAGGTGTTGCGATGGAAAATGCCATTGATGAGCTGAAAGATGCTGCAGATCATGTTGCAGGTCATCATGCTGATCTGGGTGTTATGAACTTTATTAAAGACTACCTCAATAAAGCGTAATTCCATCTTGTTATACAACACTATTTTATGTATAATAGTGTTGGTTCTGCAGAATTGGCCGAGCGGCTTAAGGCACCATCTTGGAAAGGTGGCGAAGCGCAAGCTTCCGGGAGTTCGAATCTCCTGTTCTGCGCCATTTAATAAATAAGCTCTGTAAAGAGATCAAACAACAACTACCTTCGGGTAGTTTTTTTGTGCTTATTCCCAGAAAAAAGACACCCATAAGGTGTCTTCTTTGTTTATGAATTGTATTAAAAACTTATAATTTTCTACTTAAAGAATCTTGTTCAGCGTAGTATTTTTCTAAGTTCTCATTGTTTGATGCTTTTGAAGCTTCAAGTTGTTCAATCTCTTCTTTATTGTTTTCTTGTTCTGCAACTGATAAAGCAGGATTGCGCAGTGCCTCAAGTTTAATATCAATCATGTCATTTAAGTTTTCTAGAGCTGAGATACGAACATCCAGACGTTCAACCTCTTCTTCCATAACATAACGGCGTGTTTCAAAATCACTTGCTTCTGCTGATTTAAAGCCTGTATAGAATGCATCTTGAGCCCCTTTGAAAGCACTCCATAATTTGGATTCATGAGCACGTCCACTGTGACCTAATGTTTTCCATTCTTCAAATAAAGCGTCCATTTCGGCACGTTTTTCTAAGAAGTTTGCTGCACTTAATAAAGCTTCCGCTTTTTCAACTAAAGCTTCTTTACCTTTACGTGCTTCATCGTATTGAGCATTCAAAGCATCAAAGTGCACTTTTTGTGCTGCATAGAAGACTTGACGTTCATTGTTGAAAACTTCCCACAGTTGATCATCAAGATCACGACCTGCAAATCCAGCTTTCTTCCAACGGTTCATCAGTTCATTCATTTCACGTGATGTGTGTTTCCAATCGGTTGATCCAGAAATTTCTTTCACTTCTTCGATCAGTGCTTCTTTTAATGCTTTAGCTTGGCCACGAAGTTCATTCATTTCTTCGAAATGTCCTTTACGACGTTCAAAGAATACATCGTTTGCTGCACGGAATGCATTCCATAGATCTTGATCTTGATCTTTTCCTGCAAATCCTGCTTCACGCCATTGCGTTTGTAAGTCTTTTAATTTATTAGCAGTATCACGGAAATTATTATTATCTTTTAACATTTCTGCTTGGTTTAATAAATCTTTTTTAATACGGTAAGCTTTTTCGATATTCTCTGAACGTGATTCATAAGTTTCAACTGCTTTTTCATAGCGAGCTACGACATCTTCAGCATCTACTGGAAGTTGTGTCCACTCTGCTTTAAGAGCCTTAAACTTATCATCATTAGGGTTACTCATCATGTCATAAATTTCTGAAATGATTTCATTTTGTCTGGATTGTTCGATCGAAGCGAGACTTTCCCACCCGAATTCCGAACGATTGCGACGTGGTCGGTACTCCGTTTCAATGTCCTCTACCAATTCTTCTTCATATTTATCTTCAATCATACAAACACCTCTTTCTCTTGTTCATTTTACCACACATTTCCATCTTACACCAAATTTCTTTAGTTTCTAAGTCGCCTATGTCCTTTGTTAGCTGCTCTTTACAAGGTCTTGGGACTTCTTTAATGAAGCTTGTTTTTTATTGATGGAATTGTACATCTTTATTAAATTTACTACAAGGCCTTAATAAAAAAACTTACTACTTGGTTTTAAGCAGTAAGTTGATTGCATCTTGGACTTGGGTTTCATCCTTAATGTCGATGCATTGCAGTAAGTTATTGACAGCGATAAGACCCATCGCCTTATCAACAGAGGAGCGTACAGCTGACATTTGGGTTAAGACATCATTACATGTCTCACCCTCTTCAATCATGCGTATAATGGCTCCCAGTTGCCCTTGAGCACGTTTGAGTCTGTTGATCATGGGTTTGTTATTCACGGACTAACGGTCCTTTGTAAGCACCCATACCACCCATGACATTGACAACATTGTAGCCCTTTTTAGCAAGCTTTTTGGAAGCTTGTTGGGAGCGTCCCCCACTTTGGCAAACGATGTAGTAAGTCTCATCTTTATTTAAGACTGCATCAGCTTTTCTTAAGCCTGATAAAGGCAGTAAGGTTGCCCCTTTAATGTGACCATTAGCAGTTTCAAAGGTTTCTCTAACATCTACAATATTAAGTTTCTCACGATTCATTTTCGTTTGTAATTCTTGCATCATCATACTATTGTGCATATTCAATACCTCCTGGGTTTCCCATTTTATAAATTCCGATGGCACCATCCAGATTACGTACTTTGAATCCAGATTGTTTTAGAATGCGTTCTGCCATGTATGAACGCTGTCCTGAACGACAACTTACAATCACGTCTTTCTCAGGATTCAATTGTGTCAGTTGACAACGTAGATCATCCAGTGGAATGTTGATGAATCCCTTGATGTGACTACCTGCGTATTCTGCAGGTGTTGAGACATCAACCATTTGAACATCCGTCTCTTTAAGATCTTCAATCTCATACCACTGAACATTCTCAGATAAACCTTCAACAATATTACTTGCAGCATAGCCCAACATATTGACTGGGTCTTTTGCAGATCCAAATGGTGGTGCATAACTTAATTCTAATTCCATTAAATCTTCAACACTCATACCTGCTTTAATTGCAGTAGAGATAACATCCAATCGTTTATCAACACCCTCTTTACCAAAGACTTGTGCACCGTAGATTGTTCCATCTAGTTTATTAAAGATCATCTTTAATACTAGTGGTGTAGCATTTGGGAAGTATCCAGCGTGATTATTAGCACGTACGTGTACTGCTGCATAATCATAGCCCAGTGCTTGTACTTGACGTTCATTCAGTCCAGTAGATCCAATAGCACTATCAAACACTCGAACAATAGCAGTAGCTAGTGATCCTTTGTTTTTACGGTTTAATCCTGAAATCACATCGGCAACCTGACGTCCTTGACGGTTTGCTGGTGAAGCCAGAGCAATCATCGTATCTTCTTTTGTGATGATGTGTTTTGTTAAAGTAGCATCACCCACAGCATAGATATCTTTGATTGATGTTTCATAATTCTCATCCACTAAGATACCATCACGGATTCCCAGTTTAATCCCAGCTTCCTTAGCCAGTGTACTTTCAGGTTGAACACCCACTGACATAATAATGATATCTGCTTGAAGATCTGATCCATCTTCAAGTACTAAACCTGTTTCTGTAATTTGTGTTGCTGAATTATTCGTGATGACATCAACACCTTCTTGAGTGATGACATCTTGAATGAATGCTGCCATTTCAACATCCAGTGGTGGTAGTAAGTGTGGTGCTTTTTCAATGATGGTAACATCCATATCTAAAGCCTTTAAACTCTCCGCCATTTCAAGTCCAATAAAGCCAGCTCCAATAACAGCTGCAGTCTTGGGTTTGTTTGCTTCAATATAAGTTAGGATACGATCTGTATCAGGAACATTACGTAAGGTAAAGACATGCTTACTTTCTTCTAATCCTTTAATTGGTGGTACAAATGGTTTTGCACCAGGTGATAAAATCAGGTGATCATAAGATAGTGCTTCTTCTTCACCATCTTGATTCTTAACCATCAGTGTTTTACTTTCCGCTAGAATCTTAATTGCTTCAGTCTCAACTCGAACATCCAATTGGAATCGAGCTGCTAATTTCTCAGGTGTTTGTAGGATAAGTTCCTCACGCTCAATTATTTCCCCGGAAATATGATAAGGCAATCCACAGTTTGCAAACGAAACATAAGGCCCTTTCTCCAGTACAATAATATTCATATTTTCATTCAAACGTCGTAAGCGTGTTGCAGCAGACATGCCACCTGCAACCCCTCCAACAATAATCGTAGTTTTCATAAGTCTATTCCTCCGTCTGGTATTAATATACCCCATGGGGTATACGATTTCTAGCAAAATGCACCACAATCGTGGTGCACTTATTTTTAATTAGTTATCTTTGTTTTCAAATTCCTCAAGATCATCACTATCAGCCAAGACCACAAAGAGGTCTCCTTCCTTAGTAATACGATCTGGAGCAATGCGTGTTTCCATATGGGAACTACCATCTTCTTTAATTGCTAATACATTGAATCCATAACGGTTACGGATATCAATATCATCCAGTGTCTGTCCAATCCATGCTTTAATAGCATGAATCTCAACAATGTTGTAACGATCATCGATTGCTAAACTATCAATCACACTGTGTTTTGCAATCTCATTAGCAACACGTTTCCCCATCTCAATTTCAGGTAGGAGTACCTTATCAGCACCTACTTTTTTTAGAACTTCAACATAATCCATGTTTTTAGTTTTAACTATGACTTGTTTAATGTTGAGTTTCTTTAAATTAAGAATGGCTAAAACGGATGTTTCAAGTTTCTCACCCGATGCAATAACTGCAACATCACAGCCATCAACACCAGCTGCCATCAGATGTTCCATCTTGGTATAATCACCCTTAACAACATGTTCAACATATTCCATCACTTCATCCACACGTTCCATCTTGGAATCAATCGCAATCACATCCACACCTTGCAGTGCTAAAGTTTTTGCTACGGATGCTCCAAATAATCCTAATCCTAAAACAGCTACTGTTTTTTTCATTTTTGCTCCTATCCTACCAGAATACTTCCCTCAGGGTACTTGATGGTTTCCTCTTTCTCTTGGGTGTGTCCACTGACACTCATAAAGAAGGTTAAAAGCCCAATTCGCCCTGCAAACATTACAACAATCAGTACCAACTTACCAATCAGTGATAAGTGTGGTGTAAGACCCATGGTTAAACCCACAGTTCCAAAACAAGAAATGACTTCCATCAGAATGTATTCCATTCCAAATCCTGCGGGTATCACTTCGGTAATCATTAAGATCATACTTGCACCAATTACCAATAAGATTCCAAAGAAGATAATCATAAATGACTTAACAATCTTATCTTTAGGAATCGAGCGGTTGCGATAGTGTGTATCTTCTCCTAAAAACTTCGCTTTTAAATACAAGAACACACTGGCAACAGAGGTAACCTTAACACCACCCCCTGTTGAACCGGATGATGCTCCTACAAACATAAGAATCAGGGTTAGAAAGATTCCCATGGGTGATATCAGAGCATAGTTCACATTGGCATACCCTGCAGTACGCGGTGTAATAGCCAAGAATAAAGTATTGCTTAAATGATCAAGAAACCCTAAATGTGCAAAGGTTCCTGCGCGTGACTCACTAATCCAAAATAAGAAAAAGGATGCCACTAAAATCGACCCGGTAGTAACCAGGGTAATGCGTGTATGCAAGAGTAATTTTTTATCCTTGCGATAACTCAGTAGATCGCGCCATACGATAAATCCCAATCCACCAAAGAAAATCAAACCACCAATGGTAAGTAATACCAGTGGGTTGGTTTGAAATCCCTCCAGTGAGTTTCCAAATAAGTCAAAGCCTGCATTACAAAATGCAGAAATCGCATGAAATACCGAAAAATAAATCGCTTTTAAAAATCCATAACGGGGAATAAAATCAATCGATAAAATCATGGCTCCTATCATTTGGACACTGATAGAAAATTTAATAATATAACGTATCAATCGTTGTGCATCAGACACCGAATCAGAGTTGATTGCATCTGCTACAGTACGTCGTTGGTAATGATTCAGCTTCTTTCCAAAAAATAAAGAAAGAAGCACAATCACACTCATAAAACCAAGCCCACCAATTTCAATCAACAGAATGATTACAGTCTTACCAAAGTAAGTCCAATGTGCTGCTGTGTTCAGGGTTACTTGACCCGTCACACAAACTGCAGAGGTTGCTGTAAACAGTGCATCAATAAATGGTGTTATGGTCCCACTTTGACTGGCAATGGGTAGCATCAGCAACAGTGTTCCAATCAGGATGACACTTGCAAAGCCTACTGCCAATAAATGGGGAATGGATAGTCTTCTTCTTTTTAAATTCATTCTTCTAGTCTCAGTCTCTCAATAGCACGTCTTAGTGCTGCCTCAGCCCTAATTAAATCCACAGAATCTTGTTTGTTCTCAATACGGTTTAGAGCACGCTGACGCGCTTTTTCAGCACGTACAAAGTCAATCTTATCTTCACGCTCAATAACAGTAACCATCAGGTTCGCAACATTTTTTTCAAATGTTAAAATGCCATCAAATGCAAAGTAGCGATTTTCTTTTTGTCCGTCTCTAATTTCAAGAACGCCCAAATCTGTAGGCATAACTAAGGGCATGTGATTTGGTAAGAGGGTGCGACGCCCATCAATACTTTTAATATTAATGGACGACACATCATTATCATAATAAATGCCTTCAGGTGTTAATATCCTTAATCGGAACATTACTTAAGACCTTCTGCCTTTTTTAAAACATCATCGATGGTTGCACAGAACAAGAATGCTTGTTCTGGGATATGATCCACTTCACCATCAAGGATCATTTTAAAACTACGAATGGTTTCTTTGATTGGAACATACGACCCAGGAATTCCTGAGAATGTTTCCGCAACAAAGAAGGGTTGTGATAGGAAGTTACGAACACGACGTGCACGGTTAACCGCGATCTTATCGTCATCACTTAACTCATCCATCCCTAAGATTGCAATGATATCTTGCAGATCTTTATATTTTTGTAAAATGTTTTGAACTCCAAGTGCTACTTCAACATGTTCCTTACCAACGATATCTTCGCTTAGTAGAGTCGATGTTGATGCTAGTGGATCTACCGCCGGGTAAATCCCTAAAGCAGCAATGTTACGGTCTAAAACAGTTTGTGCATCAAGGTGAGTAAATGTAATCGCAGCAGCTGGGTCCGTTAGGTCATCCGCTGGTACATAAATCGCTTGAATGGATGTAATGGATCCTGTTTTCGTCGATGTAATACGCTCTTGTAA
>DEPV01000096.1:0-5648 GCA_002358955.1 Erysipelothrix sp. UBA3383
TTGAGACTACATACAATCGTTATCTTGATACTAAAGATTTCACACTGGAAGATTTCAATGCATTTTGTTTCCACATCCCTTATACAAAGATTGGCCAAAAACCATTATTATCCATTAGTGATGATGCAGCAATGTTAGAGCAGTATAAGTTAAGTACATACTACAACCGTAAAGTCGGAAACATCTATACAGGATCACTTTACTTAAACTTACTCTCACTACTTCATAAAGGATCACTTACAGCAAATGATCGCATTGGATTATTCTCATATGGATCAGGAGCTGTTGCAGAATTTTTCTCAGGAACACTTGTTGATGGCTACAAAGACGCATTAGTAAGCAATCTTGATGAGATGATGGATGCACGACAAGTTATTTCCATTCCAGAATATGAGCGTATTTACACTCAACAATTAGTTACCGATGGATCCCATCAAATTCTAAATACTGACTTGGATACAGGTTTCTTTAAACTTAAAGAGATTAAAGGTCACCAACGTTACTACAACAAATAAAAAGCTAGGATCGCAGATCCTAGCTTTTCTATTATAATTTATGGAATTGAGCAACATCAAGGACGAATACTGTAGCGCCCCCAACTTGGACTTCAACTGGGAATGTTGTAAAACGTCCCATATCATAAGATGCTGAAGAAGGTACCATTTCTGTTCGTTTGGAGCACTCTTCCTCAATAATCTTGAGACACCCTTCAACTCGATCATCATCACAACCAACAATTAAAGTCGTGTTTCCAGCTTTAAGGAAACCACCTGTTGTTGCAAGACGCGTTACTTGAAAATTATTCTTATTCAGTTCAGAAGATAATGCTGAACTATCATCATTGGATACAATTGCTAATACTAATTTCATTATGAATACCTCCTTTGTAGTGATATTATACCATATCTAAAGCTCTAACAAAGGGTCTTTCACCCTTTCCTCATGAACTTTATATTTCTTACAAAGTTCATATCCTTAGAAACTAAAGTGTCCTTTTGTTATACTTTTGAAAAAGGGGGAAACCTATGTTTAACATTAAAAACCAGCGGCTACTGTTCTTTCTAGTATTCATTACAATGTATACCCTACTTGACAGTTTTAACATGTCTTATCAAGCAATGATCGAGCAATACGGCTTATACCTGGTCCTAATTAACATTACACTTAATCTTTTCATGTCAGGATTATCAGCAATTATGGTTAGTTCAGCAGGATCACAGATCAAAGAACCCAAAGGTGCTAACCTCAGTTTTGCTTCCATTGTATTTGGAATCTTTACTTATGGGTGTACCACTTGTGTCATTACCTTTCTAGCAAGTATAGGAATTAGCTTCTCTGTGATGGCTCTACCCTTTGCAGGACTTCCCTATAAACTGGTATCTGTAGTCTTAATTATAATCGGATACTTCTGGACCCAACGTGAAATAAGAAATGCCGTGTGTGAGATATAAAAAGAGTTTGAGTTGTATTTTTGATACAACTCAAACTCTTTTTTAGTTACTTGTAAGGAAGTGAACGATGTCGCCATCTTTCATTAAATACTCTTTACCCTCAGCACGTAATTTACCTGCTTCTTTAACAGCTTTTTCACTCTTATATTCAATCAGGTCTTCATAATTATAAGTTTCACTACGGATGAATCCTTTTTCAAAGTCAGTATGGATGATTCCAGCACATTGTGGTGCCTTCATACCATCATGGAAAGTCCAAGCTCTGATCTCCATAGGTCCTGCAGTAAAGAAGGTACGTAGGTTTAGAATGTTGTATGATGCTTTAACCAAACGATCAAGCCCACTTTCTTCAACACCTAAATCTTGTAAGAACATATCTTTTTCTTCATCATCTAATGATGATAAGTCTTCTTCAACCTTAGCAGATACAGGAAGTACAATTGCTTTACGCTCATCTGCATACGCTTTAACTTTTTGATACATTGGATTGCTATCTACATCTGATAAAGAATCTTCATCAATGTTAGCAACATAGATCATTGGTTTAATGGTTAAGAAGTGGAATGTTTTAAGTATTGCAGCTTCATCTTCTGTAATCTTCATTGAACTTAAAGGTTTATTATCTTCAAGAACTGCTTTTGCTTTATTAAGAACAGCAATCTCTAGAAGTGCATCCTTATCATTAGACTTCGCCTTTTTACCAACACGTGCGAGACGGTTATCAACAGATTGTAAGTCAGCAAGCATCAATTCAATTTCGATAATTTCAATATCAGAAATTGGATCACCAATCACACCATGCTCATGCACAATATCAGGGTTAGCAAAACATCTTACCACATGAACAATTGCGTCCACTTCACGGATGTTTGATAAGAACTGGTTTCCAAGTCCTTCTCCCTTTGATGCTCCTTCAACAAGTCCTGCAATATCTGTAAATTCAAATGTTGTTGGAATTAATTTTGAAGACTCAATGTATTCACGAATCTTAATCATACGATCATCACGTACTGTAACCACTCCTACGTTTGGAGCAATGGTTGCAAACGGATAGTTTGCTGCCTCAACTTGAGACTTTGTTATTGCGTTAAATAATGTTGATTTACCAACGTTTGGTAATCCAACAATTCCAGCTGTTAATGCCATTAAATCATTTCCTCGTTTCTTTTAATTACTTTTTTTAACTTTCGAATGAAGTCTTGTCGTTCCAACATAATGATGGCACCACATCCTTCACACTTAATTTTAATATCAACACCCATACGTACAATTTCAAAGGTGGTCGCCTTTTTGCACGGGTGATTTTTTTTCATTTGAACAATATCGCCCAAACCAAAGTCTTTATTCATGGCTTCCCTCCTTCATTAAGTATGATTTTAGAGTGTTTTCTAAAAGGGTTAAAATGGTCATGGGACCCACACCTTTTGGTACTGGTGATCCGTATTCTGCATTATCAATACTTTCCACATCACCCACTACTTTACCATCAACACGGTGAATTCCAACATCTATGATTGTATGATGTGGCTTCACCCAGTCTTTCTTGATAAAGTGTGCTCTCCCAATTGCAACTACTATGATATCATTTTCTGCAATTAATTGCTCTAAATCTTTTGTTCGTGAATGTGCAATGGTGACTGTCGCATTTTTTTGTAGTAGTAATGTAGATACTGGTTTTCCTACAAGGCGTGATCGTCCGATTACTAAAGCACGTCTTCCTTCTAAAGGAATGTTATACTCAGCCATCAGTGTCATCACACCTTGAGCAGTACATGGTGCAAAAGCATCAGCCCCAGTTTCAAGCAGTCCCACATTTAAAGGATGCAATCCATCCACATCTTTTAAAGGACTGATGGTACTCATGACTTCACTTTCATCACAATGTTCTGGCAGTGGAAATTGTACAAGGATCCCATCTACGGTCTCATCATTATTTAATTGTTCTACTAATGCCAACAATTCACTTTGAGTGCTTGATGCCTCAAGTCGAATGATCTCTGATATCATCCCTACTTCATTAGTTTGCTTTGCTTTTGATGCAACATACGTTTCAGAAGCAGGATCATTCCCCACAATAACAACTGTTAATTTTGGTTTTCTTCCTTTTAAAAGAGCAACCTTATCTTTCAATTCCAATTTGCGTTTCTTAGAGACTTCAAACCCACTCAATATTTTGACCATAATGTCCTCCATTTTTAAAGATTAATAATAGCATAAGTGTCTTAAACTGACCACTTTTTAGATTGTAATTATTTTACCATCTTGAATCTGAATGATGATGGTAACGGGTCCATCATTGTTTAATCGTACATTCATGTGTGTTTGAAAGACACCTGTTTCTACGATGATGTTTTCCTTGCGCAATGCTTCATTGAATATATTATAGAAAGCATCTGCATCATGTGCATTCATCGCATTGATATAACTGGGACGATTTCCCTTACGAACATCTGCCGCTAGTGTAAATTGTGATATGGATAGTATTGAACCTTGTGAATCTAAAATAGAGCGATTCATAACCCCATTTTCATCATCAAAGATTCTTAACTTGCTCACCTTACGTGCTGCCAAGAAAACATCATCCAGTGTATCACCCTCTTCAATTCCTACAAGAATTAACAATCCTTCTTGAATTGAACCGACAATCTCTTGATTAACCTCTACACTTGCATCCAAAACCCTTTGTATCACTAGTTTCATATTTCACCTCTGCTCTTATTTTAACCGATTCATGATAGAATAGACAATAGGTGATATGAATGAACAAACCTTTAGCACATAAAGTTAGACCGCAAAACATTGATACGGTCATCGGCCAAGAACATTTACTGGGCCCCAATGAAATATTAAGAAACCTTGTGGAGAATCAAGAACTGTATTCCATGATCTTTTTTGGTCCTCCAGGTACGGGTAAAACTACTACCGCGATTGCCATTGCACAATCCCTAGGAAGGCCTTACCGTCTTTTTAATGCAGTCAGTGATAATAAAAAGAAACTGGATGCTCTTTTTGTCGAGGCAGAAATGAGCAATGGACTGGTAGTTATTATTGATGAAGTACACCGTTTAAACAAGGATAAGCAGGATGTCCTATTGCCCCATGTTGAAAGTGGCTTAATCACCATGATTGGTGCAACAACTGCCAATCCCTATTTCTCAATCAATCCAGCAATTCGCTCACGCGTTCATCTCTTTGAATTTAAACCCTTAACTGAAAGCAACATCATCACAGTTTTAGAAAATGCTTTAGATACACTACAAAGTGATAAATCAGTCGATTCAGAGGTCTTAGAGACCCTTGCAAAGGTATGTAATGGTGATGCACGCTATGCTCTTAACGGACTTGAACTCCTGATTAAATCCACACATGATACAGACATTACAATGGAGCACTTCAAGAAACTATCCTTATCCATGAACATTACAATGGATAAAGACAGTGACAATCATTACGATGCACTCTCTGCATTTCAAAAATCAATCCGAGGGTCCGATGTCCAAGCTGCACTTTACTATCTTGCTAAACTCATCCACGTTGGAGATTTTGATTCCATTGAAAGACGACTGATTGCTACAGCTTATGAGGACATCGGCCTTGCTAACCCGGCACTTTGTGCTCGTGTTGTAACCGGCATTGAAGGGGCTAAGAAGATTGGATTTCCTGAGGCACAACTTCCGCTATCAGTCATCGTCGTTGAATGTGCTTTATCTCCAAAATCAAAATCAGCACAACACGGTATTGCTAATGCACTTCAAGCAGTATCTCAAACTGCCCATCAAGTTCCTTCTTATTTAAGATTGAATGCAGTTGATGTAGACCCTATGGATCAATACGATTATGAACGTTCCGATTTATGGCATAAAATACAATACCTTCCTGATGGATTAGCAAATGAAGAATTTTATTCCCCGGGAAATATTAATTCTGCTGAAAGAGCCTATATCAATAATTATGAGACCTTAAAGAAAACCAAGCGCTCAAATAAACTTCGTTCGCTAAAACAAAAATAGAATACAAAAGGACTCACCATAATCGGTGAGTCCTTTTCCTTATATATTAATTATCGTGCGATTTGTAATGCTTTACCGTAAGCTTCTAACAATTGTCCTGGATAAATAGTAACAGTAGATGTTAAGTCAGCATCTTCCATTCCTTTACCGATTGCATCAGCATTTTTTCCTTTTGTCCAATCTGTTA
>DEPV01000096.1:5850-10670 GCA_002358955.1 Erysipelothrix sp. UBA3383
GTTCCTGCTTCAGCTTGTGTACTTGTCACAGATGCATTTGCAATGTTTGCAACATTTTCTACTGCAACTGCATTATCAGCAGCTGCCTTAACACCTGCTACAAAGATATCAACTGAGATACTTACTGAACCTGATAGGTCCGCTGCTGAATCTCCATCAAGAAGTTCTTGTACTGTTTTACCAATTGCATATTCTTCAAATTCGGCGACTTGTTCAAACCAGTTTAAACCGTAGTCATTACCACGTTCTTTCTTAGTTCCAACTGCCGTAAATTCTTGTGATACCCCATCAACAACATTGTATTTGTTTTGTGCTGCATCAATGGTAACAAATGCAATTTTGTCCCCTTCAAGTGCTACAGTTGTATACGTAACGTTGGATTCAAATGGTACTGTACCATCTTTCCCTTCGTTTGCTGTATATTCATTAATAATTGAAGTTCCGATTGAGTAATTTTTCTCTTCTCGTTTTTCTGTTTTGGGTGCTTGTGGTCCTTTTCCTGCACATCCTGCAAGAACAAGTAAACCAACGAGTAATGCTACAATTGTTTTTTTCATAATGCCCTCCATAAATTTATAGTCTTATTATAACCTATATTCTATATTTCTACACGATTTTAGAAGTCCTTATGCCTGAAATAGTAGTTCATATGCTAGAAACTTCATTCTATCTATCATTAGGGTAACTTATATTAGTCGATGTATTGATGAATGAGATTTGAAAGTTTACTAAGATCCAAGACATACGACCCATGATCTTCGCCCTTCAACTCAATATATTTAGCATTAGGAATGGCCTTTGTAAAGTATATAGTATGTTGTCTATCAATTAGATCATGCTCCCCTCGAAGAACAATGACCTTAGATTGAATGCATTTTAGCTCTTGTGTTGATAGATTAGGCCCACTTAACATCAAATCAATATACTTACTTAAGGTTTGTTCAAATTCCTTTTTCATAGGTTCTAAGTATGCACCTAAACCTTCTTGTGTTGTATTTGCACCAGCAACAAGTATCGTTGAGAATAAATCAGGTTCTCTAACTGCAGCACTGAGTGCCACATTACCACCATCGGAGTAACCAAACACTGCTGGCTTATCCAACTGCAGTGCATCTACAAAACAGATAAGGTCCCTTGCCATATCTTCATAGCGTAAGATATCCACCTGTCCACTTTGTCCTTGTCCCCTGGAATCCAAAATATAAAGTGTATATTTCTCATCTAAATACCGCTCAATCCCTTTAAAAATACGCCCATCTTCCTCATTACCATGCAACAAGATCAGTACTTTACCTCCAGTACCTTTTATTTGGTAATATAACTTAAGACCATTTACTTCTATAAACATAAACTCACCTCATATAAGTTACAGTATTGCACAATGATGGAGATATTAAAATATCGTTTGATAAATTACTAAAAAAACTACATTCTTTCACCCTTTCGCTATAGCATTATTCTTCAATTCCACATGTTACCATAAAAAAATGTTGATAGATTTTCTACCAACACTTTTTTATGATTCTATTTTAAGACAATGAATTATTTAATATCTGCTAATAGACCAAATGTCTTATTAACAGTTGCTTCAAATCCACCTGCGTAGATTGATACTGAAGTTGCAACATCTGCTGACAATGATTTTGCTTCGTCTGCTGATTTACCGCTTAAGTAAGTTGTAATTTCTTCAACTTGTTTGTACCATTCAACCATGTTAGCTTGTGACATACCGTAATCTTCTTTCAGTTGTCCTTTAGTTTTAACATTGCTATCTGCTGTAGCTGTATCACCTTCAACAACTGCAATTTGTTGCATTTCATCAATGAATGAGTAAACTACTTTACCATCTTTATCCACTGCTAATGCTGAAACTACTGTATTGATTTGTAAATCTTCAGCTTCCTCTTTTGCACTTACTGTAGATGTTTGTGCAAATTTCACTGCATCTTTCACTTCAACTGCATTTTCTGCTGCTGCTTTAACAACATCAATGTATCCATTAACGTTCATTGATACAGATGATGTTAAGTCTGATGCTGCTTTATCTGCTGTTAGATCTGCAACGTTCTTACCAATCATGTATTTTTCAACTTCTGCAATTTGCTTATCCCATTCGCCTTTACCATTTTCGATTTGGCCCATTCCATAAGCATCGCCTAATTCTTTCTTAGTTCCTTTTGCTTCAAAAGGTACAAGGTCTGTTGCTGTAAATTGTACTGAGTTTTGTGCTGTATCAATTGTTACATCTTTAATGATGCCATCTTCAATAACAACAGTTGCGTAAGTAACGTTTGATTCAAATTTTCCATGTTCTGCATCCCATTGGTTTTCACCAACTTTTTCTGTGTTTGCTGAACTGGATACTGCTGAACCAATTCTAACTCCTGCAGTTTCTGTAGGTGTTTCTGGTGTGCTTGGTGTTTTTGGTGGTTGTGGCCCCTTACCTGCACATCCTCCTAAGACTAATAACGCAACTAATGCGATTCCTAATAATTTCTTCATAATTGCCTCCTGTGACGTATTAACATTGTATCTATTAGAAGATAAAATCACTAGACTAACTAAGAGTGTATGTGAATAATACGGTGTTTTCTAACAGATTGTGCACGTATATCGGAGTAACTTGTGAAATATATTACAAGTTAGCACAAATATTGACTTTACTTTGTGAAAGAAAAGCACTGATAAAAGGAATATTCTGTATACTTCTATATTAATATAAATTCATAACAGGATTCCTAACAACCTATTCACCACTTTTTTATTTTGATCATGACACTTTCTTTAGCTTACTTCACGTCAACATTATATATTTTGTATCATTGCAATAAAGGGTAAAGTTCTCGAATATAATCACCGATAATAGAGCCTTTTCCACAATCTCGCAGTACCATATACTACTAACTTTTATAATCATCAGTGATAATTAAACACTAAATAGTAAATGGTAAAAAAAAATTCACTCTTCAATTACTCTCCAATATCCTGTTTTATTTGAACCCACCCTTTCAATGTAGCCCTTTTTTCTTAAAACAGATAATCCCACATTTACAGTTGACCTTCCGCGGTCTAATTTTATTGCGAGTTCGAATACTTTAATATTCGGATTATTTCTAATTTCAAGTAAAATGTTTTTTTGCGTATCATTTAAGTTTTCTCTTTTCGAAACGACTGTACTATTTATATCCATAATATTAATCCATTTGAAGGGTATATTAACAATTATAGAATTTTCTTTGAAGCTAAAGATCTCCTTTCCATATTTTTCTATTATAGTTGGAACTCCTCTTCCAGTTTTTTCGCTGATACGTAGTTGTAAGAATATTTCAGAAAGTTTTCTATTAACCGGAATTGACTCTCCTGAGTAAAATCCCTCTTTTGACTGGCCACTTGGTAAAGTGCCCCTTGATAATATTTCGATTCGATTCGAAAATACTGAAATCATAGGACCATCACCATTAATCCAATTGTTGTGTAAAAAGGAATTTACTATAGCTTCTCTAAATGCATTGTTCTCAAATAGTGAAGTTTCTTTTCTTTCAACAATTCTTTCTGATTCATCTGATTGAAGTATATTGATCACATCACCATATTGTAATACTTCTTCTAAAGAATAGAGAACGCATTTGTGTCCAAACTCTCTCACCGAAAATAATTTGTCAGCTTTGGATGTCCCCGAAAATATTGCAACTCTGATGGGAAACCCTGAATCATCTGATAGTAACTGTGAAAGTAAATTAAATTTTCCATCCTTAGTATAAAACGAAAAATTTCGCTTAAAAGAACTATTATTCAATTTTACTCCTTTAGCTCCATAATACATTTGTAACTGTTGAAATGTTAAATCTTGATTAGTACTCTCCGTATTTAATATGGTTCTAGGTTCAACTCTTAAAGCTTCAAACAAATTTGCCTCATTATTAGGATATTTTTTTAAATTTACTTTACTAGACCCGATACGGAGGTATCTTTCTCTATTAAATGAAGTGGGAATTAACGCAGCACAGGAAATTTCTAGCACTACTATTCTTTTATGATCAATACTAATGTCATGAAATAAGAAATTAATATCTGGATTCAATTGTCTCATTAGATAATGTTTTAAAGGTTCATTATTAACATTTCTATTAAATTTAAATGAGGTACCTTCCAACATATGAGTTTTATCATTAACTCCCCATATCAAATATCCAGAACCAACACGATTGATTGCAGCGCTGTTAGATAATGCCGAAATATATTCACCGATTTCTTGCACGTTATTCAAATTCATCTTAAACTCAAACCATTCTCTTTCTGTATCGTATTGTACTAATTTTTTTACAACATTTACAATTCTATCATTCATATGTATCACCAACCATAAGTACAATACATACCTATAAATACGGGAAATAAACTCAGTCATGAATGGAAGGAGAACTCGCTCAATATTTCGAACTATAAACTGGACTATAAACCGGACTATAACCTGGACTATAAACCGGACTATAACCTGGACTATAACCTGGACTATAAACCGGACTATAAACTAGACTATAAACTAGACTATAAATTTGAATATCAAGAATGAAATTATTTTATTATAAAAATCAACATTATGAGTAGCCTAAAATGAGTATAAAAAACACAGGATATGCATCCTGTGTTAATTGATTATCGTGAGTTACGACGAGATCCTGAACGACTTTGTCCACGATCCCCACGTTCTCCACGTGATCTATCATTACGATCTCCACGTCCACGATCATTTCTTGAGCGTGAACCTGAGTTACGATCACGTCCGCCTCGATCACGACCACCGCGTGAACGGTTGCGTC
>DEPV01000096.1:10685-12124 GCA_002358955.1 Erysipelothrix sp. UBA3383
AACGATCGCTTTCTGCAAATTCTTCAACCACTTCAACAGTAATTGTTTTATCTTTAATTTTAGTATCAGATAATGAACTTACAATACTTACTAAATGCTCTCTAGGTACTTCAATCGTACTTGAGTTTTCATTAATAACAATACGTCCAATAGCACGTCCACTGATTCCTGTTGCACTTGCTACAGCTGACACTAAGTGAGCTGCTGCAACACCTTGACGGTTTCCTACTGAAACAGAGATTCTTGAAATCGGTCCGCCTTCGCGTGATTTCTTTTGTCCTACTGTCTTAATTGCTTCTAAGTTATTTTCTGAGATTGATTTATTAATGAATGCAATAATCAGTTCTTCTTGTGTGAAGCCTAATTCTGCTAATCCATCATAAGCAATTTCAAATAATTTAGATTGTTTAGCTTCTGACCATTTACGAATGTCAGTAGCCATTTTCTTAACTAAAATACCATTTAATTCTTCTTTAGTTGGTAATTGAGTTTCTTTAATTACGGAGTTTGATAAACGTTCGATTTGCTTGATTGCATAACGTTGTCTGCGTGAAACAAGAGTAATCGCAAGTCCTGATTTACCAGCACGTCCAGTACGTCCAATACGNNCGTCCTGTTCTACCAATACGGTGAACATAGTATTCTAATTCTTGAGGAATATCATAGTTAATAACAACATCCATGTTGTCGACATCAATTCCACGTGCTGCAACATCTGTTGCAATAAGAACAGATACCATACCTTTTCTGAAGCGGTTCATCACCATTGTGCGCATTTCTTGCTTCATGTCCCCATGAAGTCCAAGAGCTGGATAACCCGCTTTGTTTAACTCTGTCGTTAACTCATCTACCATTCGTTTGGTATTACAGAAGATCATTGTTCCTTCTGATTCATTCATTTGCAATAATTGAACAACTAAGTTCACTTTATCTTGTGACTCAATATTGTAGTAAATTTGCTCAATACGAGACACTGTTAAGTTGTTGTTTGATAATGCAATTTTCTTTGGTTCAACTAAGTATTGGTTACTTAATCGAATAATTTCTTTTGGCATTGTTGCTGAGAAGAATACCATTTGGCGCTCTTCTGGAAGATATGTAAAGATCTCATCGATGTCTTCAACAAATCCCATGTTCAGCATTTCATCAGCTTCATCCAGAACAATTTTTGTTGTGTTGTCCAGTTTGATAATGCGACGACGTAAGTGGTCCATTAAACGTCCTGGTGTAGCAACGACAACATCTGCCCCTGAGCGCAGTGTTCTGATTTGTTTATCGATGGGTTCTCCACCATAAACACTAACTACTTTAAGTGCTCTTTTATGAGTTCCAAAACTTCTTAACTCATTTGCTACCTGCATGCATAACTCACGTGTTGGAGCTAAGATCAGTGCTTGTGGTTGTTTTGAACCACCTTCTAAAGCATTCATGATTGGCAA
>DEPV01000096.1:12191-12518 GCA_002358955.1 Erysipelothrix sp. UBA3383
AGTAAAGGAATTGCCTCTACTTGGATATCGGATGGGTTTTCATAACCCTTTTCCTCGATTGCTTTAAGTATTTCTTCATTTAAACCTAATTCATTAAATTTCATTTTTACCTAATTTCTAGCACACATCCATTAGTATAGCATGTTAAAAGCCTCATAAGTTAAATGAGGCTTTATTTATTTTACTCTAAGCGTTTTCATTGATAAATATTGATATCGGAGCAGTATTTAACATTACAATCACACGATTGAAGCGACAAACTGCTTTGTTTTAAAGTTTATATAAATCCAGTTCAATCATCACAGGACAGTGATCACTACCCAAGAT
>DEPV01000109.1 GCA_002358955.1 Erysipelothrix sp. UBA3383
TTTTTCAGTCGAACAAAACTTAGCCAATACCTTTGGTATTGGAAGCCGTGGGTTTGCGGCAATTAAGGGTAAAGACCTTAATTTAATCAAGGGCGTTGATACGATCTCAAAAAGTAACCTAATGATGGTTGGAGAAGTAGAACTTATCAATGCGGAGAAAGTTGATGGTAAGAACGTCAGCATCAAAGATGATCAATTTTTTGCAACGAGTAAGAAATTAAATGATATCGAAGGATTAACCAATTCATCTTTAGATAATAAGTTTAGTGGCGAAATTATTAAACTTAAAGAAGGAAAACACATTGATGAATCATCAGTGCATGAAATGTTAGTTCATGAAACCTTTGCAAAAGAAAATGGTTTGAAACTGGGAGATATCGTAGAAATTACACAAACCAATCAAAACTCAATACCTTATAAATCAGTACTTCAAGAGCCCATCAAGTTAACAGTTGTAGGAATCTTTACTGGTGATAGTAGAGGTGCTGGAACCAATCCGTTTGAACTTGTAGAAAACTTATTGATCACAGATATCAATACAGTTAAAGAACTTTACGATTATAATGAGGATGATGCTATTTATCAAACAGCACAGTTCTTTGTTAATGATCCTAAAGAATTAGAATCTACAATGTCAGAAGTTAAAAAATTACCAATTGATTGGTCACAATATAAAACAACTAAAACATCAGATAACTTTGCAACATTATCCAGTTCATTGGATAACATGAATGCTCTGATTAATACCATGATTTATGGAACCTTAATCGTAAGTGCGATTATCTTATCCTTATTGATGGCGTTTTGGATTAATGGAAGAATGCACGAGATTGGAATCCTCTTATCACTTGGATTCTCTAAATTCAATATTATCGCACAGTACACAATAGAGTTAATGTTGATTGCGGCATTGAGTTTCTCATTCTCATACTTCTCAGGAAGAGGAATTGCACAAAACTTAGCAACATCAATGGCTCAAAGAGCAAACCAAGAAAGTATGAATCAATTCAATCAAGGTCTTGGTGGTATGAACTTTGGACAAGATCCAAACTCATCGGTACTTACCAAAGGAATGGATGATTTAGATATCGATGTTACAGTGGAAGAAATGATTCCTGTTTATATCATTGGAACCATGATTATTATTGTTTCAGTATCATTATCATCAGTCTTGATCGTTCGTTTAAAACCACGAGAAATTTTAACCAAAATTAGTTAGGAGGAACTATGTTAGAAATTAAAAATGTATCATACAATTATAAAGGCAATGCCGATAAAGACATTCTTAAAGATGTTAACTATTCGTTTGAACCGGGTGTGTTCTATTCTATCTTAGGGACTTCAGGCTCTGGGAAAACAACACTTCTAAGTTTACTTGCAGGACTGGATTCACCGGTTTCAGGTGTTATCGAAGTGGATGGAAAAGACATTAAAGAGGAAGGGTATCAGCATCATCGACGCTCTAATATCTCATTGATATTTCAAAGTTACAACCTTATTGAGTACCTTACACCCCTAGAAAATATCAAGTTGGTCAATAAGAATCCGGATGCAATTCTACAATCAGTAGGACTTACTGAAGATGAGTGTAATCGTAATGTTAAACAATTGTCAGGAGGGCAGCAACAAAGGGTTGCGATCGCTCGAGCACTGACTTCTAGTGCAGAGATTATCTTGGCTGATGAGCCAACGGGTAATCTGGATACTAAGACTGCTAACAGTATTATCAAGTTACTGAAAGATACAGCACGTCAGGAAAACAAATGCGTGATTGTAGTTACTCACAGTAATTACTTAGCACGTCAATCGGATGTAACTTTAGTCCTTGAAAAAGGGAAACTGAATGAGAGATACAACCGTAACGAAAAGAAAAAATAGAGTATTATCAAAACGTTGTTCATATGAGCAACGTTTTTTTATAAGTTTATATTGAGGTTATCATGGAGTCTTAGAACTGCTTAAGTGTACAAGATGAAAGATATCACAAACAGTCTCAGTGGTTATTTTCGTTTGCTGTAAATTTATGATTGCTAAAAAATACAACACTTCTATTATTTTGACTAAATAAGAGGCAGGGTATGCGGTGCTATAATTATCTCGAGAGGTAGGTAAATATGAAAACAAACCCATTATTACAGTTAAGCAATAAGAAAGATTTAGGAGTATATTGTGCATGTACAGCTAATGATTTAGTCATTGAAGCAACACTTGAATTTGCACGCGATAACGATTCTTTAGTAATTATTGAATCCACTGCAAACCAAGTTGACCAAAACGGTGGTTATACAGGAATGACTCCAAAAGGATTTAAAGACTTTGTTTTTGCACTTGCAGATAAAGTAGGATATGACAAAGATCGTATCATCCTAGGGGGAGACCACTTAGGGCCTTTAACATGGACTAAATTAAACGAAGCTGAGGCAATGGAAAATGCTAAAGTCTTAGTTTATGATTATGTTCGTGCTGGATTTACAAAGATTCACCTGGATACATCCATGCGTGTTGCAGATGATTCAACAACGGAAGCACTATCTGATGAAACGATTGCACGTCGTTCTGCAATTCTAGCAAAAGAAGCACTAGCAGCTTATGATGAACTTGTTAAAGAAGATCCTACAGCGATTTTCCCTGCGTTCATTATTGGTTCAGAAGTTCCAATTCCAGGAGGGGCACAAGAGAAAGAAGATACATTAGCAGTAACTTCACCAGATGCTTTCAAATCAACATACAACACATTTAAAGAGACTTTCAACGAGTATGATGTGAATAAAGTATTTGAAAATGTTATTGGAATTGTTGTTCAACCAGGGGTTGAATTTGGTGATGAGGATCTGTTCTTGTATAATCGTGAGAATGCTAAAGTATTAACATCAACACTGAAAAATGAGTTTGAAACATTAGTATTTGAAGGTCACTCAACAGACTACCAAAAACCTGATGGATTGAAAGAAATGGTTCAAGATGGTATTACAATTCTTAAAGTTGGACCGGCATTAACATTTGCACTAAGAGAAGCACTGTTTGCACTATCACACATCGAAGATCAATTGGTTGAAACACCATCACAATTCATTGATGTATTAGAAGCTGCAATGCTTGATAAACCTGGTAACTGGCAAAATCACTACCATGGTAGTGATAAAGAATTATTTATTAAACGTAAGTATTCTTATTCAGACCGTGCACGTTATTACATCCCAGTACCTGAGGTACAAGATGCGATTAATACACTGGTAGCAAACTTATCAACAGAACCAATTAACATGACGCTATTATCACAGTACTTACCATACCAATACCGTCGTATTAAAGAGGGTCTAGTGAATAATGATCCTGTGTCTATTATTAAAGATTACGTTAAAGTATACTTGGAAGATTACGAGTATGCTACTAACTCAAAAGCACTGTAAAACTAAGCTAAAACACTCTGGAAACAGAGTGTTTTTTCATGCTTAAAAAGGGTTGTAGTGCGTGGTTTACGGGAGTGTATTTAGGCTGGGCCTTTGGGTTTTGATAATATCTATGCTATAGTAATTAAGTTATGTATTGATACTTATAGCTTTCTATCTCTTAAATATTGTGAATTCATAAGTATGAATACAATCACTAAAAGGAGATGCGACAATGATTAAATTTGAAAATATCTCAAAACATTACGGTCAATTTAAGGCTGTAGATACAATTAATATTGAGATTGAAAAAGGTTCTTTTGTATGTTTTATAGGAACCTCTGGGAGTGGAAAAACGACCAGTATGAGAATGATTAATAAGATGGTAAAACCTTCCAAAGGAACGATTACCATTGATGGTGTTAATATTGCAGATATTAACGATGTGAAGCTGAGGCGTAGTATAGGCTATGTCATTCAGCAGATTGGCTTAATGCCACACATGACGATTTATGAGAATATCGTTATGGTACCAACACTACTCAATTATACGAAAGAGGATAAAGAACGTATTGCTAAAGAGTTAATGGCACGTGTAGACTTGCCATTAGACTTACTGGATGCTTACCCATCAGAACTGAGTGGTGGGATGCAGCAGCGTATAGGGGTTATTAGAGCCTTAGCAGCCGATCAGGATATAATCCTTATGGATGAGCCTTTTGGAGCCCTGGACCCCATTACAAGGGACTCACTGCAAGCTTTATTAAAAGAGTTACAGCGTGAAATGAACAAAACGATAATATTTGTAACTCATGACATGGATGAGGCATTAAAGTTAGCCGATCAAATTGTCATTATGGATCATGGTAAAATTGTACAACAGGGAAGTCCACAGGATATCTTGATGGAACCTAAGAATGACTTTGTCCGTGATTTAATTGGGGAAGAGCGTTTGAACCAAGCTGTCTTTGAATATAAAACAGTTGAAGAGATTATGATTGACCCGGTATGGGTGAATCAAAGTCGTACCATTGGTCAGGCAGCGTACTTAATGCGTACCCGTAAGATTGATGATATCTTGGTAGTTGATGATGAAGGTGTTCTTGTGGGTCGAGTGGATCTATTGGCACTGATGAATCGAGCACGACAAGATACACAAATTAAACAGATTATGAAGAAGGTTACTTACATTCAAAATACAACAACCATCCGAGATGCGATTTACTATGTTCAAGATTTAGGATACCGTAACTTATCCGTTGTTGATGAAGATGGGAAGCTGGTTGGTATTGTTACTCGTGCTACGATTGTAGAAACGGTTTATGATGCATTCTGGCAGACTTATGAGCCTGAAGATGTCAGTGATGATGTGAACCTTGATCATGATAAAGTTGATGCTGCTGTAGTGCTATCACAGACTGCAGAGGATGTGTCATAATGCCAAATGATTATCTGATAAAAATAATAGAACATTTAACCTTAAGTTTGAGTGCCTTAGGTTTAGGGATTGCAGTTGCTTTACCTGTAGGAATTTTAATCAGTTCAAATAAAAGACTGACTCAAATTGTAATTAGTATTTCATCAATTCTACAAACAATTCCATCACTTGCACTCTTAGCGATGATTGTTCCTATTTTAGGAATTGGTAGAATGCCCGCTACAGTATCACTATTCATTTACTCCCTAATGCCCATTCTAAGAAATACAGTTCTTGGGATGCAAGGTGTGGATGAAGATTTAGTAGATGCTGCACGAGGTATGGGATTTACCCGTACCCAAGTGATCTTTAAAGTAAAAATTCCCATGGCTTTCTCAGTCATAATGGCTGGAATTCGTTTGGCTGCAATTTATGTCTTAGCATGGACGTCTCTAGCATCATATATTGGTGCAGGGGGTCTTGGTGACTACATCTTTGCAGGAATGAATAACTATAATATTAGTCTGATTGTTTATGGAACAATTCCAATTATCGTCTTAGGAATCGTGATTGATAACTTGTTTGGCTTATTTGAGAAGCGATTTAAACCAAAGTTAAGTTCAGTGGGTGGTGATGCATAATGAGAAAACTATTGATCATTATCATCAGTCTATTGGTTCTAACGGGATGTAGTTTACCAGGGCTTGGTGGCAGTGTTAAAAAGAACAGCATTGTTATCGGTTCAGGTAATACATCGGAACGACAAATTCTATCCTCAATATTAGCATTGCTCATTCAAGAAGAAATGCCTGATGTGGATGTGGATATTGTGAATAACCTGGGATCATCAGTACTGATATTTCAGGCCTTAAAGAACAATAACATTAACCTTAGTAGTTCCATGTATACAGGGACATCATTACTGGGAGAATTAGACATGGAGCCAATCTTAGATCCTGTAGAAACTTTTGAAACGGTAGTTCGTGAATATCATAAACGTTATGATGCGACATGGTTTCCATCTTATGGATTTGAAAATACATACAGTTTCATGGTTAAAAAAGAATTTGCTGAGAAGTATAATCTTAAGACAATATCGGATTTAGAAGCAATTTCTGGTGAGATTAAAGTTGGAATCGATAGTGGCTGGCTTGATCGACCATTGGATGGATACGATCAGTTTAAAGTTAACTATGGCTTTGAATTTAGTGAAGTCTTTCCAATGGAGATTGGACTTGTTTACTCAGCACTGGATAGTAAACAACTTGAAGTTGCACTTGGGTATTCTACGGATGGTCGTATTGATGCCTTTGACTTAGTTGTATTAGAGGATGATTTAAATCATTTCCCATCTTATTCAGCAAGTCCGGTTGTTTCTAATGATCTATTAGCGACATACCCGCAGTTAGAAAGCATTCTATTAAAACTTGAAAATACAATTAGCGTTCAAACCATGCAAGCTTTGAACCGTCAAAGTGATGAGATGGCGATTGAACCGCATACGGTAGCTAAAGAGTTTTTAGAATCACACAACTATTTTAGAGATAGTGAGACACGATCTTTAAAAGATATTCCTCTTTACTCTGAATTAGACGGGGGGAGATCATGATGATTAAAGATATTATTCAATATTATTTAAGCAATGGGTCTATGGTACTGCAGCAATTTTTAAGACACTTCTTAATTAGTGCTTATGGGGTCTTATTTGCAGCGATCATATTCATACCTTTAGGGTTTTATGTGTCACGTAGGAAGAAGTTGGGTGGTGCACTGATTCAACTTGCTAATATTCTTCAAACAGTACCTTCATTAGCAATGATTTCATTGCTGATGATTGTCATGGGTATTGGTCCTAATACCGTGATTGCCTGTGTGTTTATTTATTCAATACTTCCGATTCTAAAGAATACTTATACAGCAGTTTTAAATGTTGATGAGAACTTATTGGATGTTGCTAAGGGTATGGGAATGACACCTTTACAGATTTGGTATAAGGTAGAACTCCCTTTATCCCTATCCATCATCTTTGGTGGACTTCGTAATGCTTTAGTACTTGCAATTGGTATTACAGCCATCGGTACCTTCATTGGTGCAGGGGGCCTTGGTGACATCATAGCGCGTGGTATTAATGTGAGTCATGGAAGTGCCATCATATGGGCAGGAACCCTTCCTACAGCCCTTATGGCGGTAGGTGTGGACATACTACTAGCTCAACTTGAGAAACGATTTGCTTATACACAATAAAAGACAGGCCTGAGCCTGTCTTTTGGTTTTATATGGTATTTCTAGGAAGGGGTAAAACAATTAGTCTTTATCGACGATAGCATTTCCTTTATCATCTGTAAGATCTTCTTTAAGGTTACCATCATCATCGTAGTCACTTGCATCACGGTATTCATACCAGTTGATGAGTGGGTTATATCCACCACGGATTGATAGTTCTGTGTCAGGGTTATTTGCACCAGCATCACCTGCCCAGATACCTAGAGCTGTACCACCAATACCAATGACTAGTAATAGTAGGATCGCTTTTGTAGGAGTCCAGTTATGTTTCTTGAAGAAGTAGAATAGCATTAGTGTTAGTGCTAATGGAATTAATTGAGGTAAGATACCATCAAAGATTCCTTGTAAGTTGATGATTGAACCAACACCTTTACCGTTAGCAAATGATACACGTAGTGATGTAGCACCGTAGTTTGAAACTAAAGCACCAACAATAAATACCCCAAGGATACTTGCTGAACGTGTGAACTCACGAGCATATTTAGTTAAAGCACCAATTGCGTTTGTTCCAAGACTGTATGACCAGTTCATTAACCAATAACGAATTGCAAACTGCGCTGCGTTAAAGATTACTAGGAACAGAATAGGTCCTGCCCATGACTTATCAATCGCCATGTTAGCTGTAATACCAGCTACGATAGGAACTAATGTAAACCAGAATAGAGCATCACCAATACCACC
>DEPV01000110.1:0-4044 GCA_002358955.1 Erysipelothrix sp. UBA3383
TTAAATTTTATAAAATCGATAGCTTATTTCCTGATAATAATGCTCATTAGCCAATACTAATTGATTTTCACCCAAGTTTAAATTGATATCGTTGGGTAAGTATTGTGGCTCAATAGCCACTGCTTGGTGCAATATAGAGGGTCCTATACCTTGAAAATCATTTTCTTGTAGGAAGTAATTCCCTGTGTAAACTACAGCATACGGTCTATTGGAGGAAACCGCAACCCCAATCTTACTGAGATCTGATTCCAGTTGAATACTGCCATCATTTACAAGGAATGGATGATCAATATTGCCACTCACCTTGAATTGTTTGTTAGAAATTGACATCTTTTCACTCAGTTGTACGGAACTTCGTAAATCAAAGGACCCTTCCACTTCAACAAGCTCTTTAGGTGCTCCACTATCATCAAGATAACAGACATAATCTGCAGGTACTAAAATGCGATGATTCTTAATCGTAGGCTCACCACTTAAATTAAAATAGGTGTGCTGTGTCATGTTCATAACTTGAGTTTTATAAACTGCAACATCATAATTTAGATTTAAGCTTGATCCATCAAGTTTGAATCTGAGTGTCAGATCACACTTATTGACGGTATCTTTTGCTTTAAGAATAAGGCTTGTCTTATCTTCTGAAAGTTCACCCACGAATTTTAAGGTATGAAATCCAGTCTTTCCACCATGNNCTTTCCCCCATGAAGATGATTATCCCCATCATTCACTTCAAGTTGAATATCATCTGACCCATTATGATACTGTCCATCTTTAATTCTTCCTGAGTGGGGTCCAATCACACTGTTTAGATAGTATGAGTTATTCGATGTGTAATCCTCAAGATTTTCATATTGAAGTGTGGTTTCGTGCCACTGTTCACCATCAAAATACTTCATACTTAAAATGGAAGCACCTTGATCTAAAACATCAACGATCAGTTCATCATTTTGTATTGTATAAATCATAGTTTCTACTTTCTATTGAGCCACACTAACATGTCGCTCAAACCTCTATTTGCCCATAAGTAATATGGTATAAGTCGTAGTACTTGGGTATCTTCTTGAGTTTCCTGAGAATAGGAATAAAGTGCTGAACCCGTAAGAATTTTACTTGCTGCAACCTCTAAGTTATGTCGATATCCCAAATCATCCTGAACCCAAACACTTTCAATCTCTTTAGGATCTACTAAGTAATGATAGACTGGAGCATCTTGATCCAGTGTCTCTGCACAGTAAATAAACGGTCCATATTGGAAGGATACTTTATTAATGTTGTGAACCACATGAGCACTTGAATACAGTGCTTTAGGTTGTGCATCAATAACTAACTCTACTGTATAAGTCCCAGCTTCTAAAAGGATGCTGTGTTCAACCTTATGTCCGTCAAGTTTTACATTAACGCCATCAGCCCAATTAGGAACTCTGAAGTGTACTCTTTGTGCATCTTGGTGTACTTCAATCGTAAAGGTACTATTAAACTTACGAGGAAATTCTGAAGTTTGTTGAATGGTAATGGCTTCATCACTAAACTGTGCATCACCATATAGATGAACATAAACATCATCTTCCATACGTGTATAGAAGTAAGAATCTATTGATGCAATGGTTCTAGAAATATTAGGAGGGCAACATGCACATCCCAACCATTCAGGACGTTGTCCCTTCACATGTCCCNNNTCTAATGGGTTCACATAGAAGAAGTGTTCTCCATCCTGCGACATCCCTGCTAACATACCGTTGTATAAAGAACGCTCTAGTACATCAATTAAGGCATCATCAGGATTCAATTTAAAGAGCCTTTGTGCTGTATTGACCATACCAATGGCAGCACAGGTCTCACAATACATGGTGTCGTTAGGTAACTCGTAGGCTTGTGCAAAGGCTTCACCTTGAACCGTTTGACCCACACCCCCTGTAACATACATCTTACGCTCAACAATATCATTAAATAAAAGCTCTACTGCAGCTTTCATGGTTTCATCTTGATCCAGACGCGCCAAATCAGCCATCGCCTCCATCATATACAACATACGCACAGCATGACCATGTGCTTCTGTTTGTTGTACGGGTTGATCATATGCTTGTAAGTAGTAAAGGTTTGTAAAAGGATCTTCACCATTCGCTCTTTTTTGTTCATTGTAGAACTCAGGATTTTTACCTCGAACATCAATGAAATAACGACTGAGATCCAAGTATTGTTCATCCTGTGTTAATTCATACAGTTTAACCAATGCCAATTCAATTTCTTGATGCCCATCTGCTCCTTCGATTTTTCCCGGTCCAAAATGAGCTTGGATGTGTCCTACAAATCGTTTTGCAACATTCAGTAATGCATCTTCTCCCGTAGCTTTATAATATGCAACAGCTGCTTCAATAAGATGCCCTGCATTATACAACTCATGAGAACGATCCAGTTCCTTATAGATTAATTGGGGTGCTCTTAATTGATAGAATGTGGATAAATAACCATCCTCTTGCTGTGCTTGTTCAATAATTGCAATGACATCATCAACACGTGTCTTTAACTTTGGATCATCAAAGTTTTCCAATGTATAAGCAGCAGTTTCAATCCACTTATAGACATCTGTATCTTGAAACCACCATCCAAAGTGCTCCCCTTCTTCAAGGCCTGCTGCAATCTTCAGATTGGTAATGGCTTGAGATTTCCCTTCTGGTAAAGTATGGTCTTCTCGTTCTCTTTCAATGTTAATATCTTTTTCATCCAGCATGACATAATATTGGTAATCCAATACTACATCTTTCACTAATTCTTTATACCGTTGCCAAAATCCTGTTTTTTCCATTTCGTATCTCCTATATAAAAGTCCAAGCCCACAGGGACTTGGACATTAAATTATGATAATTTAATTGTAAATGTACAAATTGATTTAGAAGGTAAAACTAAACTTAGTTTTGAACCCTTCAATGTATAGTTCGTAAATTGTTCTTTTGTAATTGCTGTAGGATTCTCAAATGTATTGTGAGTATCCAGTTCGTTACCTGTAATGTATGATGCATCTAAAACTTCAATGGTTTCAAACAGATCATAATCCAGTGCCACTTCCTCTTCATGATGGAAGTTTGTAATTGATAATGTCAGTATCTTGTCTTTAATTGATGCCGTTTGAGATACAAAGTCATGTTGTGAGCCATGAACATCCACACGGTTTGCATCTTGGTGATTCTTATACAATTCAAAGACATGATATGTTGGTGTTAAAATCATCTTTTCATCTTGAGTAAGAATCATGGATTGTAAGACATTAATCATCTGTGCAATGTTTGCCATATGAACTCGGTCTGCATGTTTATGGAATATATCCAGTGTAATACTTGCAACCATAGCATCACGAATTGTATTTTGTTGGTATAAGAACCCAGGATTGGTATCTTCTTCAACCTTTAGCCATGAACCCCATTCATCAACAATTAAGCCAACGCGTTTATCAGGGTCGTATTTGTCCATGATTTCCGAGTGTTTGGTAATCAGTTCATCCATCTTTTGAGCACTTTCAATCAATGAATACCACTCTTTAACAGGAAATCCCGTTGCAGGGCGTTTATTCAACCACTCATCTGCCAGGGCATAATGGTGTAAACTGATCCCATCCATGAAAGGTGTTGCTTTTTCCATCAGTGTTTCCATCCAGTGATAATCATCAATATTTGGACCACATGCAATCTTGTAGATTTTCTCTTCACCGTATTGTCGTACATAAGTTTGGTAACGGCGGTATAATTCACCATAATATTCCGGTGTCATATGACCCCCACAACCCCAACTCTCATTTCCAACTCCAAAGTATTCAACACGCCATGGTTTATCACGACCATTAGCACGTCTAAGGTCTGCCATTGGTGATTCACCATCCATAGTCATATACTCAATCCACTCTGACATCTCACGAACACTACCACTTCCCACATTCCCATTCACATAGGCTTGTGTTCCCAGTTGTTCAACAAGTTCAAAAAATTCATGAGTTCCAAAGTGGTTATTCTCTGTAATACCACCCCAGTGTGTATTGACAATCTTCTTACGATTCTC
>DEPV01000110.1:4125-7886 GCA_002358955.1 Erysipelothrix sp. UBA3383
TTCAGTGCTTTAACAACATCTTGTCGAATCCCATTCTTATGTTCAATATGAGAATCGGTACCAACCCAAATACCCTCATAAATACAACGTCCTAAGTGTTCTGCAAATTGTCCATAGATTTCTTTACTAATCTTGGGTCCTTGAACTTGAGTATTAATAATGTATTTTTGTGTCATCTTCATCTCCCTATTTTACAGGTTCTCCAAACACTGGAAACCCATTTTCATCCCATTCAAAACGTTGTACACGTGCATGGCGGTTTGGATTATCCAATGGATCTCCTTCATTGGCCATCGTTGGTCGTGCATGATAAACAAGCAAGTCATGTTCTCCGGTTTCATCCACTGTAAATGAGTTGTGTCCCGGTCCGTATTGTTGGTTCTTTTCTGATGTTGCAAAGACAGGTACTTGTGATTTACTCCATGAGTAACCATCCAGTAAATCTGCATCCACATCAGCCCATAACAGTCCCATCTTATAAGTATGGTCTGTAGCACTTGCAGAATAAGAAATGAATACCTTACCGTTTCTGATGATTGTTGCAGCACCTTCATTCACTCTAAACCCTTCGCACTCCCAGTCCAATTCAGGCACTGAAAGTAACAATGTTTTCCCTTTTAGGGTCCATGGATTTTCCATTTCAGATAAATATAAGTTTGAGTTGTTGGTAATTGCAGGTTCCAACTGACACCAGCAGTAGTACAGTTTATCATTCAATTCAAATACAGTAGCATCAATTGCAAAACTCTTTTGATGACTTGTAATCTCACCTTTTTCAACCCACTCACCCGTGAATGGATCAGCATCACTACACTCAATGACAAACATACGGTGATGGTGATCTTTATCGCGCAAGTAAGCATGATTGCTTGCTGCATAGTAGATATACCACTTACCACGTACAAAGTGAACTTCTGGCGCCCATACAAGTTCGCTTTGAATGCCCTCTTCATGTGCGTGCCATACTGTTTTAATCTCACCAGTTTCAAGATCGTTTAATGTTTTTGCTCTTCTGAGTTCAATTGATTGGTACCCAGGTACAGACCCGGTAAAATAATAATAACCATCTGTATGTTTATAGACCCATGGGTCTGCTCGTTCTACAACGATTGGATTAATATATTCTGACATGTATTCATCTCCCTCATGCGTGTTAACGCTTACACATTAACACCATTATATCTACTTGTACGTATATGTCAACGGTAATTGTCTATAAAAGTCAAATACTTCTGGTACTTGTGCGTATACCTATCTTGTTTTAATAGAAAATTAGTACATTTTGAGTATTATTGACCTTAATTCATACATACAATCATTATTAATCAAACTGCTTACTTACTAAAAATTCGTAAAAAAAAGTCACTCTATGAATCATACAGTGACTTTTTAAATTAGAATTAACTAATAATTATTTTTTAATAAGTGATTCTTCCCAGTTTGCATTGGGTTCGATTTCTAGTAAATCTGCAACAGTAGCTGCAACGTTTGCAAGACCAAATCCACCAGTTTGTTTTAATTCAACATCCTTGTTATAAACAATGAATGGTACTGGATTCAATGAGTGAGCTGTTTTGATATTTCCTTTTTTGTCCATCATTTCATCTGCATTACCATGGTCTGCTAGAACAATTAGAGTTGCATCATTACGCTCAATCGCTGGTAATAAACGTCCCAGTGCTAAGTCTACTGCTTCAACTGACATTACAGTTGCTAGGATATCACCGGTATGTCCAACCATATCCCCATTAGGGAAGTTGATACGAATGAAGTCATAGTTTCCTGCATCAAGTTCTGAAATAACACGGTCTGTAATTTCTGCAGATTTCATCCAAGGTCTTTGATCAAATGTAACATCATCACCTTTGATTTCAACAAATGTTTCTAAAGTCTCTGAGAATTTCTCTGATTTATTTCCATTCCAGAAATAAGTAACGTGTCCATATTTTTGTGTTTCTGAAATTGCAAATGTTGATTTCCCATTAGCAATTAATGTTTCTGCTAGTGTGTTTGTAATGTGTGGTGGGTTTACTAAGAAACGCTTAGGTAACTGTAAGTCCCCATCATACTGTAACATTCCCGCATATTTAACATTAGGAACGCGTTTACGATCAAACTTATCAAACTCTTCTCCCATTTCAAATGCTTTTGACATTTCAATCGCACGGTCTCCACGGAAGTTAAAGAAGATCACTGAATCATTATCCAAGATTGGAGCTACTGCTTTACCATCTTTTTCAACAACCCAAGCTGGGATGTATTGGTCTGATAATCCTTCTTCTTCTTGTCGGAATGTTTCGATTGCTTCAGTAACACTTGCAAAGCCACGAGCTTCACCTAATACATGTGTGTTCCATCCACGTTCAACCATTGGCCAATCTGCATCATAACGGTCCATTGTAACTAACATACGACCACCACCGGATGCAAATTGTGCATGGAATGAGTCATCGTTTAATTCATTCATCACTGCTTCAATTGCTGAAGTGTATTCTAGAGCAGATTGTGCTAGAACATCACGTCCATCTTGAAGTGCATGCAGTGCTAAGTTTTTAACACCATCTGCTTTTGCTTGGCGAATCATTGATGCAACATGGTCGACATGCGCATGAACGTTTCCATCTGATAATAGTCCGATTAAGTGAAGTGTGTTATCACCTAAGTCATTTGTTAACCATGACCATGTTTCTGATCGGTACATGTCCCCTGAAGAAATTGATTCATTAACAAGTTTAGCACCTTGTGCATAAATTTGTCCTGCTCCTAAAGCGTTGTGTCCAACTTCAGAGTTCCCCATGTCATCGTTTGTAGGAAGTCCTACAGCAAGTCCATGTGCTTGAATCTGAATGTTTGGTTGTGTTGCCATTAATTCATCTAAGTGTGGTGTATACGCACTGTGAACCGCATTACCTGCTCCAGGTTCTGCAATCCCAACACCATCCATTACTACTAATACTACTGGTTTCTTTTTCATAATTGCCTCCATAACTACTGTATTATAATATCATTTTTTATAAGCTTTGTATAACGTAAGCTCATAAGCTTTAAAAGTAATTCAGTCCCTTAGAACACTGAAGATGCTTTAAAGATGAACTTTGTTAGAAATCTAAGATATCGTAAATGCAAGGACCCTTTAATGATTACAATTATAGTCACGAATCTTATCATAGACATCAATATTTGCTATAATAAGACCATATGGAGGTTTTTAGTATGAAAAACGATATTGGTGTAATTGGACTGGCAGTAATGGGTTCAAACCTAGCATTAAACATTGCAGATCACAATTACAATGTAGCAATTTATAACAGAACGTATTCTGTTGGTGAGGCAGTTGTTAAAAACAACCCACACGATAAAATGACACTTTACAAAGAACTTAAAGATTTTGTAGAATCACTGAGTGTACCTCGTAAAATTATCTTAATGGTACAAGCAGGTCGTCCTGTTGATTTAGTGATTGAAGGCTTATTACCACTGCTTGATAAGGGTGATATCATCCTTGATGGAGGTAACTCAAACTTCAACGATACCATTCGTCGTACTCAAGAGATTGAAGCACAAGGCTTCCGTTATATGGGTGTTGGTATTTCAGGTGGTGAAGAAGGAGCTCGATTTGGTCCTGCTATCATGCCTGGTGGTTCTGCAGATGCTTATCAATATGTATCTGAAATTCTAGAATCCATCTCTGCAAAATATGAAGGTGAAGCATGCTGTACTTATATGGGTACAGATGGTGCAGGTCACTATGTTAAGATGGT
>DEPV01000086.1:0-12763 GCA_002358955.1 Erysipelothrix sp. UBA3383
CGTGTGGTTTTCAAAAGCTTAATTAAAAAACACAGAATATTCTGTGTTTGATTACTGACCCATAGAGCGCATGATTTCGCGAACTTGCTTTTCGGATGGCTTACGCCCCATTTGCATGTACATCGCACGAATCATTTTTTCATTGATTGGTGGATTTTCACGAACTTGTTTTTCGAACATTCTTTTTGTTAGAAAGAAAGAAATTGCTGCTCCTACAAGGCCCCCTACGACCATCCATAAAGCTGATGCAAGAATTGGATTCATAATATAACACTCTCCTTATTTAATAGTTTAATTATACTTAATATTGATTTAAAATCAATGAGCTCCAAAGGATTGATAATATTCCCCGTATGTAAATACAGGTGGGATTTCTGTTGAAAGTTTAGGATCTCAATTCAAGATTGATCTTCACACCACAGTCGAACTCCGAATTCCCTTATATCAAAGTGTCGGAAATATATTTCCCTTGGAGCTCCTACATTATAGCACAAATAGTGTCTATTCGTGCTATAATATTAAAAGAAATTATAAGAGGTGACTTATGAAATTAAGCAAAAGTTTCTTCTCAACTTTAAGAGAAGATGTTAGAGATGAAGATTCCACCAGTGGTAATCTTTTAGTTCGAGCGGGATATGTCAAGAAGACTTCAGCTGGAGTTTACATGTATTTACCACTTGGATTACGTGTTGTAAATAAAGTAGAAGCAATCGTCCGTAAAGAGATGGAAAAGATTGATTCTAATGAAATGATGATGCCTACCCTCATTCCTGAGGAAGTGTATATTGCTTCAGGGCGTCGTGATATTATTGGAACCAGCATGTTCAATTTAAAAGACCGTTACCAAAAACCGTTTGTTTTAGGGCCAACTCATGAAGAACTCTTTGCACAAGCTGCAGGGCTTCATATTAAATCATACAAAGACATGCCTTTAAGTTTATTCCAATTCCAAACTAAGTTCAGAGATGAAGCGCGTCCTCGTTTTGGACTGATTCGTGTTCGTGAGTTTGTGATGAAGGATGCTTATACATTTGACCTAAATGAAGAAGCTGGAGACAAATCCTATGCAGAAATGTTCCAAGCTTATAAGAACATCTTTGATCAAGTAGGACTTGATTACCGTGTGGTTCGTGCTGATACAGGAATCATGGGTGGACTGCTTTCGGAAGAATTCCAAGCAATCAGTCCAATTGGTGAAGACATACTGGTATTGGGTGATGATTATGCTTCAAACTTAGAGATTGCAGAAAATGTGAATCGTATTGTTGATGCAGATGATTACTTAGAAACAGAAAAAGTTCATACTCCAAATGCACGTACCATTGAAGAAGTTGCTGAGTTCTTAAACTTACCAGTAACTAAATTTGTTAAAACACTATTATACAAGTGTGATGAGACTTACGTAGCAGTATGTGTTCTTGGTAATCGTGAAGTTAACGAAACTAAACTGGGTAAATTGATGAATGCTAATGAAGTAGAATTGGCTGATTTTGCTGCAGTAAGTGATATTACTGGTGCATCTGTTGGTTTTGCAGGGCCTCAAGGCTTAGACATTGATGTTTATGTTGATTCAGAAATTGAAGGACTGCGTAACTTTATTGTGGGTGCTAATGAAGATGATTACCACTTAATCAATGCTAACTTTAAAGATATGAATATTAAAGCGTATACTGATTTATCAGAAGTTGTTGAAGGTGATCCAAATCCAAATGGACAAGGTGTATTACATTTTGCTAAAGGGATTGAAGTGGGGAATACCTTTAAACTAGGAACTTCATATTCTAAAGCAATGAACTTAGAATATTTAGACCAAAACCAAAAACTACAAGATGTCTTCATGGGATCTTACGGTATTGGAATTGGGCGTACGATTGCAGCTCTAGTAGAACAAAATTCAGATGAGAATGGAATCGCTTGGCCAATGAACTTAGCACCTTATCAAGTTGCTATTGTTATTGTCAATACAAAAAATGAAGAGCATGTTGCTTATGCAAATGATCTATACAATGAATTAGTAGATGCAGGCATTGAAGTCTTACTTGATGATCGTCCTGCTCGTGCTGGTGTTAAATTTAACGATATGGAATTAATTGGAATTCCATTACGTATTACTGTTGGACGCGATGTTGAAAACAACGAAGTTGAATTCAAAGCACGTGCTTCAGAAGATAGTACAAAACTGAATCGTGATGATGTACTAAATCACATTCAAACTTTAATTAAAGAAGCTTAATGAAGCTAAATACAAAAGAAGAGGCCTAAGCCTCTTCTTTTGCGTCTTCTTCATCATTGAAGTCTTCATTCTTTTGTAAAATAAGTCGTGGTCGTGAACCTTGTGCAGGTCCTACAACACCATTTTGTTCCAGTGCATCCATTAAGTTGGCAGCACGGTTGTATCCGATTCTAAAACGTCTTTGCAATAGTGATGTTGATGCTTTTTGTTCCATAATAACAAAATCTTTAGCTTCTTCATAAACAGGATCATCTGTATTGGATACCATTCCGGCACCACTTTCGCTAACTCCTGCAATAAAGTCATCTGCAAAGGATGGTGCAGCTTGTTCTGAAGCACGGCTTGCTATCATACTTACCTCTTCATCCGAAACATAAACACCTTGGACACGCAATGCATGGGGTTCACCCATTGGTACATATAGCATGTCTCCATATCCCAGAAGTTTCTCAGCACCAGTAGTATCAAGAATGGTTCTTGAATCCACTGCACTTGAAACGGCAAAGGCAATGCGTGAAGGAATGTTTGCTTTGATGACACCGGTAACAACATCAACCGATGGTCTTTGAGTAGCAACAATCAAGTGAATACCTGCAGCACGTGCTAATTGGGTAATGCGCTGAATACTGGTTTCAACATCTTTACCTGCAACTGACATAAGATCTGCTAGCTCATCGATAATAACGATGATCCATGGCATCTTGGTAAGATTTTCTTCAGGGAAAGTTTCAACTTTCTCATTGAATCCCGCTATGTTACGAACTCCAACTTTAGAGAATGTCTCATAACGTTCATCCATCATCTTAACAACAACATTCAGTGCTGCTGCTGCCTGCATTGGATCTGATATCACAGGTCCAATCAAATGTGGAATTTTTTCAAACGGAGCAAATTCTACTTTCTTTGGATCGATGAGTAGTAATTTTAACTCATCAGGTTTCTTACTGAGTAAGATTGAAGTAATAATTGCATTCATACTCACAGATTTACCACTTCCGGTTGCTCCTGCAATTAGTAAGTGAGGCATTTTATTTAATGCAATCAAGATTGGTTTACCGGTGAGGTCTTTACCAAGTGTTACATTAACATCTTTATCAGACTTAAAGTCTTTAGACTTTAAAATAACATCTTTCATTCCTACAGCAACCAGTTCCTCATTAGGTACTTCAATCCCTACTGCTGATTTACCCGGAATTGGAGCTTCAATACGCAGTGTTTTAACCGCTAATTCCATCATTAAGTTATCCTGAATGGATGAAATTTTAGAAATTTTAACATTGCTATCGGGTTTTAATTCAAATTTAGTAACAGCAGGTCCAATATGAATATCAATCAGTTGAGCATCAATGCCAAACTGTTTTAATACTTCAATTAAACGATCTGCTTTTTCTTTAGCTGCCTTACTATTGGATGAAGAACCATTTTGGCCCCCTACTCCATTTAGTAGGTTAATGGAAGGTAACTTATAATTCTCATAAGATGAAGGTAAGATAACAGTGTCTTGCTCTTCTAGTTCTTCAACGATGTCTTCAGTTTCTTCTAAGTCTTTAGGTTCATCCATCGTGATGAATAAAGATTTAGTTTCAACAGGTTTTAAAGTTTCAAGAACTTCTTCAGCTTCTTCAACAAAGTTATCGGCTATCATCTCTTCAACTGTTTTCTCAGGCTTGACCTTCTTAACCTTCTTAGGACGGTCTTTAAAGCGTTGAAGCCATGTCTTAGATTGTTGCAGGGCATCTTCAGTTGTATCATTGACTGAATCAACAACATGTTGTGGTGAATACAGTAATGCAACAACAATTACCATAAATAGAACTAAGAAGATCATGGTTCCCTCTTTACCAAAAAGATAAGAACTAAATCCAAATAATATAGAACCAATAATTCCAGAATAAGCATTTTGATCAAGATTATTAAAGATTAAACTTATATTTGCAAAGTACTCTTTGATATAATCCATTCCAATGCTATTGGTCTTAGCAATTAGGGCTTGAGTCAGTAAAACAATGACTATCATTAAGACAAGTGCAAGCCACTTTTTAATGCTTAAATTTAATTTTGAGGGTTTAAAAACATAGATTGATAAACCAACAATGCTTAAAACCATAAAAATCTGTGGGTATTCCCCAAATAATATACGTACTACCTTATAAATAAAAAGCCCAATGACTCCAAATTGGAAAAGCCCTACAAGAAGTAAGGCAATCGCAGTTAGAGAAAGAATAAAAGGCGTCCACTCAA
This sequence comes from Erysipelothrix sp. UBA3383, assembly GCA_002358955.1. Taxonomy (GTDB): domain Bacteria; phylum Bacillota_I; class Bacilli_A; order Erysipelotrichales; family Erysipelotrichaceae; genus Erysipelothrix. The sequence goes on from DEPV01000086.1 coordinate 4,475, forward strand.
ACGTTTCTGCTTTAAGTGAACCCTTTTTAGTAGGCTTTTTTTGTGTAGACTTTTTTGCACTCATACACACACCTCATTTTTCTATTATACTCTGATTTCAATAATGACCGGTAAGATCATTGGTCGCTTCCCTGTTTGTTTATAAACGTATTTAGAGATTAAATCACGCGCTTCATTACGAGCACCAATATTATCATATTTACGCTCTTTTACTAAACGAGCGATGGTTGATTCTAGAATCTCTCCAACTTCCTTCATGATGTTTTCCGCATCTTTAAGATAGATAACACCACGTGATTGAATATCCGGTCCGCCCAGAACTTGTTTATTACGGTTGTTTAATACAATTCCGACAATCAGTGCACCATCAGTTGATAGTGTCTTACGATCGCGTAGTACTAAACCTGATGTATCAAGATGATCCTTACCATCAATCATAACATCTTCAAGTGGTAGGATTTCTTGTGTTGATTTTAGTTTACCATCGACAAATTCAGCCACTTGTCCATTATCAAGGATAATGACATTAGCAGGTGATAGACCCATTGATGTAGCGATGTTCGCATTCTTATATAAGTTTTGGTATTCCCCTTTTACAGGAATGTAGAATTTTGGTTTTAATAGAGCAATTAGCATCTTTAAATCTTCTTGTGATGCATGCATGGATAGAACTTGTTTGTATGATAAAGTCTTAGTAACAATGTTCTCTTTATGCAACTCATTCATCATTTCTGTAGATGGTGTTTCTGATCCTGGTACAGGTGGTGATGCAACAATAACGCGATCACTTGAGCGCAGTTCAATCACTTGATCCTCACCCATTGCAATGCGAGACATTTTTCTAAAGACATTAGGACCTACATCCGATACTAAGATCATGACGTTTTCCATATCGTTTTTAAATTGTTTTTCACTGATTTCAATGCCTTTAGGTAATGTGTAGTAACCTAAATCTTCAATGTGTTTGATCAGTTGACGTTGACGTTCACCATAGAAGAATACTTTCTTCTTGTACTTTTCTGCAAGTTCAATCATTTCAATGATACGGTAGATGTTTTGTTCATACATTGTAATTAAAATACGATCACTTGCTTCCTGGAATACAGGTTCTACCTTTTGTGCAATACGATGATTTGGAGCTGTAAAGCCTTCTTTATCAGCATAGCCTGATTCAGCTGTTAATAAGAAAACACCTTTCTTACCAATCTCTGAGATGTTAGCAACATCTGACATGAAGCTTTCATTACGAATATCAAAATCGATCATGAATTCTGATGAATGGACGATGTATCCATGTTTAGTATCAATTGCAATACCAAATGTATCTGGGATTGAGTGTGTCATTCCAAATGCTAACATCTTACGTGTTCCTACTTTAAAATGGCCATTGCGCTTAATCTTAAAGATTTTCGCATTTCTAATTTTTTCTTGTTTGAACATATCTTCAATCATGAGTGCGATTAAAGCTGTTGTATAGATCGGTGCATTCACATCCTTAATTAAGTAAGGTAGAGCTGCCATAACATCGTCATGACCATGAGTGATGATGATTGCCTTGATCTTGTTTTTATTTTTTTGTAGATAGCTTGTATCAGGTACAACCACTTCTACTCCTAACTGTTCAGCTTTAGGATACTTGATACCTGCATCGACCACATATATGTCATCACCAATTTCGATAACTGACATATTACGGCCTTCTTCGTCAAGTCCTCCTAAGGCTACAAATCTAATTTTTTCCATAATTTCTCCTATTTCTTTTGTGTTTAATTTAAGATTTCAACTACTCCTATTATACACCATTTAAGCCCCTATAAAAAGAAAAGCCAAGCAAGCTTGGCAAGTTTAACGATTCAAACGTGTAATTGATTCACTTTGCATTGTCACAGGGTCTACTTTAACCAGTACAGCATTCAAGAATGCCTCTCCCAGTGCAACTTTAAAGTGAGTTTTCTCATTTAAGATAACGCGCTTATAAAGCTCTTCTACATCTCTTCCAATAACAGAATCATAAGCTCCACACATCCCTACATCTGTAATGTAAGCACATGATCCAATCATACGTTCATCAGCTGTTTGGACATGGGTATGAGTTCCAACAACACAGTCAACACTGTCTTGGTAAACATTGGCAAAGAGCATTTTCTCTGATGTTGATTCAGCATGGAAATCAACAAAGTAGTAATCGCATTGCGTTGTTTCTAAAATCTCATCCATATAAGGATAAGGTGATCCTCCTACACGGTTCATAAATGCTTCACCATAGAGGTTGACAACACAAATCGATTTACCTTTAACCTCGTAAATTTTATAATAATTTCCAAAATCTAAAGGTTCTATGTTTGCAGGAACCAGTAAGTCTTCACATTCCTCATAGAAGTCATAGATCTCACTTTTTGCAAACGTATGGTTACCCATAGTTATACAATCAACTCCAGCATTCTTCAATTGATTGTAGATTTTTTTAGTAATTCCTTTTCCATGGGCTGAGTTTTCACCGTTGGCAATGATGAAGTCCACATCGTATTCGTCTTTTAACGCGGACAAGTGGTCGACAACGATTTGTCGACCACTTGCTCCTACTATATCTCCGATAAATAATATATTCATATTACTTCGCCACTTCAATCGCTCTTAATTCGCGAATTACAGTTACTTTAATATTTCCAGGATAAGTCATTTCTGATTCAATTTGCTCACGGATTTCACGTGCTAGTTTCACTGATTTTAAGTCATCTAAGACTTCAGGTACTACCATAACGCGAAGTTCACGTCCCGCTTGAATTGCAAAGGCACGTTGAACCCCTTCTTTGGTTGTAGCAATTGATTCTAAATCTTCTAATTTTTGAATGTAGTTTTCAAAGGACTCAAAACGAGCACCTTCACGTGATGAACTGATAGCATCTGCTGCTTGTACAAGAACTGCAATTGCATTATTTGCTTCAATATCACCATGGTGTGATGCAATAGCATTCACAACAATAGCATGTTCACCATGTTTCTTAGCAAGACGAACTCCTAAGTCAACGTGTGTTCCTTCAACTTCAAAGTCCATACCTTTACCGATATCGTGAAGTAGTCCAGCACGTTTAGCCAGCTTTTGGTTTAATCCAAGTTCAGCTGCCATCATACCTGCAATGTTTGCAACTTCAATAGAATGGGTTAACACATTTTGACCGTATGAATAACGGTATTTTAATTTTCCTAAAATAGTAACAATTTCTTTGTCCATTTTAGATAATCCAAGATCAAAGATGGTATCTTGACCTGTCTTTTGAATAACTTGGTATAACTCTTTGCGGCATTTAGCCACAACTTCTTCAATGCGTCCGGGTTGGATACGACCATCTACCATTAAGACTTCAAGTGCCATGCGTGCGATTTCACGTCTTACAGGATCAAAGCTTGATAGTGTAATGATGCCTGGTGTATCATCCACCAATAAGTCAACGCCAGTTGCTTTTTCAAAGGCTCTAATATTACGACCTTCACGACCAATAATACGACCCTTCATATCTTCATTAGGTAAGTTTAAGATGTAACTTGTTCTTTCTTGGGTAACATCTTGAGAATAACGAGCAATTGCTAGTGAAATGATATTTCTTGCGACTTCTTCACCATGTAAATGTGCCTCATTCTCTCTATCACGAATATAAGCTAAAACTTCGTTTTCCATCTTTTTCTCTACGATGTCAAACAACTCTTTTTTAACTTCTTCCTGCGGCATTTGGGAAATGCGTTCCAATTCTTTCAATTGGTTTTCAGATTGCTGTAAAAGTCTTGCTTCTGTCTTTTCAAGACTGATTGTCTTGTTCTCTAGATTGGTTTGTTTCAATGTTAATTCTTTGTCTTTAGCGACAAGGTTTGAATCTCGAAGGTTCAGTGTTTCTTCTCTTCGATCTAATTTATGTTCATAATCTTGTACTTCTTTACGTAAAGCGATAGCCTCACGTTCTGCATTTAATTTAATATCATAAGCTTGAGTTTTTGCTTCAAGTGCACCTTGACGCTCAATCATCTCTGCTTTATCTTGTGCTTCTTTAAGTATTGCTTTGGATTTTTCTAAAGATTGGTTCATTTTGTTTTTGTTCATGATGATCATCGCAAGAATCATTATGACAAATACAGCGATACCAGTTAAGACAGAAAAAAATATTGGGTTTTCCATATATATTCTTCCTCTTTCTTAAATTAATTAGTTTCAATATTAGTTTCCTAATGAATATATCATACTGTATTTACCAATTAATCACAAGAGTTTACGGATATTTATCCCCTGCTTGACAAGGCTTTCATGTCTTTGGAGAAAGGCCACAATATCAACCAGTGCTGAAGCCAGGGAATGGTGATGAAGGGACTCATTGAAGTCCATTTCAATAAAATCAATCCAAAGATGCCCAATACGATGGGACTTAGGCAAATAATGATGTTTTTTAAGGGGTTTTCACCCAAATAAACACTGACTTGAAGTGAGAGTCCATCACTTTGTAAAACACAGTGCTGTGTAGCATACAACTTACGACTGAAACCAATGTGAAATGCTTCATGAAGTGAACTATTTAATATGGCATTAAGACATATGATTGTGATGATGGGATGAATCAAACAAAATACAATAAACCCTTTCTTTAGAAGAGCGTTCATAATTTGTAAGGTTAATAATAAGATGCTGTGAGTATTGTTAATTTTTAATATCATGCATTAACTTTCTTAATGACCACAATTCTAAAAGGATACAAATGATAGTACCTACTAGATAGATTAGTGTCATGCCCCATTGATCCATATTAAAATATTTTTTGACCTCCATACCAATCAGTACACATGGAATAATCAGCAGACTAATGCTAGAGATAATGATTTGTTGCTGCTGGGAGTCTTTATAGTTTAAAGGAAATAGAAGTCCTACAAGCTTGAATGCTGATGCCAGTAGGCATAAAAGAGCAAACTGATATGCAAACTCTGATTTGATATCAGGGACAAAAAGATAAATGATTATAAGATGCATACTATATATGATCATCCAAGATATCAGAGTGCTAAGATATATGATGAGTATTGAAATCTTGGTACTACGATACAAGTTTATGGAATCTTTAATTTGAGAATAACCATAAATGGCGTGCATACTGGGTACAAGAATAAACATTTGAATGACAACAGGATCACTAAAGAGTTCATTTTTAAACCCTGCTATAAGAAACATAATGCCAAAAATTAGTAATGAATTGAACCAGAAGTCTTTCAAACGTATGGTTTCTTTTAAGTGTTTGAACCAGATTGTATCGGGTATTAACCTCCCAATAATATAGGTTTGGGGATGTTTATCATAGGGCTCACTAAAGCTGAGTGTATAAATTAATAAACCAATTAAAAGTAAAATACTGATGACAAGAATTACACTAAAGTTATCAGTGTAAAGATAACCCCATAAATTTAAAGGATGAATGATTTCAAGATTTGTATAAGCATAATATAAACTTGCACATAAGACCCCAACACTAATCCAGCGTTTGAATAAAAATCGTAATAGTATATGAATCAATCGTAGCGCCGACTCAACAAAGAGTGCTGCAAATAAACATTGTAAAATTAATATTAAAGCTATATTTAAACGGTATTGTTTTAGTTCCAAAAGTGATGGTAAAAATACCATCAAGTTAATAAGAAGTCCCATGGTAAATAAATAAAAGACTTGAATCATAAAACGTAAAGTTTCAATTTGAATCGATGATACATCATAGTTGCGTAACATCTTAAAATAGGTATTATCTTGATTTTCAGCAATAATAATTCTTAATATCGCCAATACAATAACAATGGCACTGCTTGCAAAAGCTAATGAAGAGAATACATAAACAAGATCTGCTAAATCTTCAATGTCATTGATGATTTCTAATACAGTGATTAGGCTGGCTTTAAGAATTAAGGAACTGCTGGCTAATAAAATAAAAAGTGCAATGCCCAATACAAGTGCAATAACAGCATGTTTACTGAGTAAATCGGTGCACTTACGACGAATTTGAAGTAAATAGGTATGAAGGATTAATTTCATTGCATAAGGTCGATGAACAACTGTTCTAAGGAGTTTTGTTCAAACTGTTGTTTCAGATCAACGGGACTGCCATATGCTTTTAATTCACCCTTTACTAGAAATATAACCGATTGACACAGTTGCTCTATGGCTAAAATATCATGGGAGGAAAGAAGGACGGTCTTTCCTCCTCTAACATAGTCCTTAAGAAAGGACTTAGTATCCAGGATGGCCTTCATATCAAGACCTCTGAATATTTCATCCAAAATTAAAATGTCAGGATTAACAATGAATGCTGCGATCAGTTGAATCTTTTTCTTCATGCCATAGGAAAAGGCATTGATGGGTTTATAGACATCTTCAACCATATCAAAGGCTTCTAAAAGTTTGTTTTTTAAAGGATCATTGTTCTGTTTATAAAGACTTTCTATAAACCTTAAGTACTCATGACCCGATAATAGATCAGGTAAGATGTTTTCATCGGGAATAAAGAAGAGTGTGCAATGATCAGAACTCCAATTGATGGCACCACTGTAATCATGATGATTTAAAAGACAGTGGATAAGGGTTGTTTTACCCGAACCGTTAGGTCCTACCAAACCATTAATCATGCCTTTTGAAATCCTGAGTGAAACATCACTCAAAGCCCTAAAAGAGCCGTAGTATTTATTAATTGAAACAACTTGTATCATTGACACCCTCCTTCTTAAAGTCCTACCACGAGCAGGAGAAACGCACTGTGATTAAACTTTTCCAAGAATAACTTCCAGTAAATGTTCCCTTACCATTACGCAAACACCAGATGAGCATTGAAAAATATAAAACTGCACCAAGAAGCAGTAAAACAGCAATACTGACTGTAAACCATGCGTTCATATCTTTTAATTTATAAGGATAAACAGGTATCATGAAACCCCTCCTTTCTGTTTGATTAATTTGATGGAACAAGCAAGTAAGAGACTGATTCCAAATACAATCAGAAAACTGATGAAGAAATGGGGCTTCATAAATAAGCCGATTTCAGCACCATCACTCATCACTTGTAAATCCAAACCAAATCCAAAAAACGAGAAGGATCGATTGGAGAATAAATGTGCAACAAAACTAAAGACTAAGATTGCTGGATATAATACCAAAGTAATAACCGTAGCAATTGTGGTTTCTTTTTTCATCTTCTTTCACCTCACTATAAACTATGGCTTTAAAGCTATTTATCGATAAAATTAGATAAAAAAAAGCCATAATCGTGATGATTATGACTGAATGTATATTATTTTTGAATCTCTAGGGTTTGTTTCTCAGGGAAAGCACGTAAGCGTACTTCTTGTGAGATGACTTCGACCAGTTCAGGCTGACTTAGAAGATAATTACGTACAGCATCCTTACCTTGACCGATTTTATCATCTTTATAAGCATACCATGAACCCGCTTTATCAATGATGTCATACTTAACACCTAGATCAATCAGTTCACCAATGTATGAGACACCTTGACCGTAGATGATTTCAACTTGAACGGCTTTAAAGGGGGGTGCTACCTTGTTTTTAACAACACGGATGTTGGTCTTATTACCAACAATATCAACACCTTTTTTAATTTGTTCAGAGCGTCGAATATCAATACGTACAGAAGCGTAGAATTTTAAGGCTCTACCTCCAGGTGTCACTTCAGGACTTCCAAACATGACCCCTACCTTCTCGCGAAGTTGGTTGATAAAGATTACGGTACAGTTACCCTTATTCATGTTTCCAGCAAGTTTACGCATGGCTTTAGACATCATACGGGCTTGTGCTCCGACCTGCTGATCACTCATTTCCCCATCCAATTCCGCTTGGGGAACCAGTGCTGCAACACTATCAACAACCACTAAATCAATGGCTCCTGATCGTACTAAAACATCGACAATTTCAAGGCCTTGCTCACCTGAGTCAGGCTGCGATAAAATCAACTCATCGATATTAACCCCTAAGTTTTGAGCATAGAGTGGGTCTATGGCGTTTTCTGCATCAATAAATGCAGCCTTACCCCCTTTTTTCTGGACTTCTGCAATGGCATGTAGGGCCAGTGTTGTTTTACCACTGGACTCAGGGCCAAAGATTTCAATGATGCGCCCCTTAGGATAGCCACCAATGCCCAAAGCCAAATCAAGACTTAAAGATCCGGTGCTGATGGCATCAACATCAACATTGCTGCGTTCGCCCAAACGCATAATAGAGCCCTTACCAAATTGTTTCTCAATTTGTTTAAGGGCTTCT
>DEPV01000086.1:12784-13127 GCA_002358955.1 Erysipelothrix sp. UBA3383
TCTTCTAATAATTTATCATTTGTTTCATCGCTCATAAAATACCTCCATATCTATAAATAGGAAGTGCTCTGAAATAGTCCTAAATAGACTCTGTAATATAAGGTCTTGCCTGGATCACATAAGATGCGCCACTTAAGACGGACATTAAAGTTGCAAACCACAGTGCAATATCAGACATTGGAATGCTGTAAAGTTCAAAGGGTAAGTTGTTTAGTAAGATTAGAATGATTGCAAGCATTTGTGCAACAGTCTTAACTTTACCTAAATAACCTGCCGCCATAACATATCCTTTTTGACTGATTAACATACGGATGGCATCCACAATCGTATCACGCCAAATCAT